>CAJQQW010000242.1 GCA_905480565.1 uncultured Halioglobus sp.
CGTCGAAAAGAATGGTGGCATTCGGACGCAGCGTGCCCTGCACCAAAGTTTCAAGGCGGCTGACCGCAGCAGGGTCAATGCCGCGCCCCCCGCATTGATAGGCATAGGTGGCATCGGTAAATCGATCACATAGCACCCATCTGCCCTGTTCAAGCGCAGGCTCTATAACCTCCCGCAGGTGCTGAGCGCGCGCCGAAAAAATCAGCAACAGTTCGGCCATATCGTCCATCGAACCCTGCTGCACCTCGAGCAATAAATTTCGAACACGCTCGCCAAAGCGTGTGCCCCCTGGCTCACGCGTCACAACAAGATCGACTCCTTGCTCTCGCAAGCATTGCTCCAGGTATTGCATACCGGTTGTTTTGCCAACCCCCTCGCCTCCCTCCAAAGTAATAAATAGCCCCTTCACAGCCATACTATTGTGGTACCTCTGGTGATGATCGGTAGTCTTTTCGACGCCTTAACTGGTAGTCGCGTACCGCGCGATTGTGCTGACTCAAGGTGTCGCTGAACACATGACCCCCATCTCCTCGTGCAACAAAATACAGTGCATTGCCAGGCTCGGGGTTGAGCGCCGCTACAATAGAATCGCGCCCGGGTAAAGCAATTGGAGTGGGTGGCAAACCCCTAATAACGTATGTGTTGTAGGGGTTATCACCATCGGCCAAGTGCACTCTGCGCAGGTTGCCATCGAATTCGCGGCCCAGCCCATAAATCACCGTCGGATCTGTTTGCAACAACATACCCCGCCTCATTCTTCGCGCAAAGACTCCGGAGATCTCCCCCCTCTCCGCCGGCAGGCCTGTCTCCCGCTCAATGATCGAGGCCATAATCAAGGCCTCGTAAGGCGTTTTTAGGGCGCTGTCTTGCGCGCGGCGAGCCCATGCCTCCTGCAGTGTATGGTGCATCTGGGTATAGGCGCGCTGCAGAATACTCCAATCTGTATCACCGCGGACATAGCGATAGCTGTCCGGGAAAAACAGTCCTTCCGGAGAGGCATGAGGACTGGCCAGCGACAACAGGCGCTCATCGTTTACTCCCTCCAGAACAGTCTCGAGTGCCTCCGCCCCAGCCAGTATCTCCAGCGCCGCCGCCAGGGTAATACCCTCGGGGAGGGTCACCTGATATTCAATGACCCGACCTCTTTGCAAAAACACTAAAAGAGTCTTTCCAGTCAATCCACGAGGCAGGTGATACTCGCCCCGCTTAATTTCCGCGTCAAGGCCGGACCAGCGGCCATACGCTATGAGCAATAAAGGATACGGCACCACGCCCGCGTTGTTCAGATCACGCACGACCGAGCGCAGGGAATCCCCCTGCTCTATAGTCAGAGGGAAGCCTCCCGCAGGAACAGCGAGGGGCAGTTCCCATCGACGCTGCAACTCCGTTGCAACGAGCACCAACGTGAGCAGTGCGAGTAGCACGCTGGCAATTAACCAGCGCATGAATCTAACTCCCGAATGTACTGCTCGAAGAGCGCCTGGCAAACGGGGTATGTCTCCCAGCTAGCGGAACCCAGCGCCTTTACCGGTCTCAAACCATGCAAACTATTAGTGAAAAATACTTCATCGCAGCTGGAAAAAACCTCCCGCTCAAGGCGCGCTTCTCGTATATCAAGACCAAGAGCCGGCGCCAGTTGCTCTATGACCAGTCGGCGTCGAGTTCCATGAATTGGACAGGCGGCAAGGGGAGGTGTTAATACTTCTCCGCCGACGACCAGAAACAGGTTCCCGGCTGCTACTGAGACCACCTGCCCGGAATGGTCCAGCAGCACGCTTTCATCCGCCTGCGCCTGTCGAGCCTGCGTAGCAGCGATGACTTGCTCCAGACGATTAAGGTGTTTTACGCCCGCCAGAAATGGTTCGGACGACAGGCGCAAATCAGCAAGCACCAGCGTGGCAGGTTGCGGCATTTGACGACAATCATGCTGTAGCGGGGAAACAGTAATAATGATCCTAGGTGTAACCTGCGCTGGAGCTGCGTAGCCCCTCTCCCCGGCTCCACGCGTGACGGTGATTCGCGCTGCGGCCCAAGGCCAATCTCGACTAACAATGTCTGCGCAAACCAGGTCCAGATACTGCTCTGCTCTGGAGCTACAATCGGGCAGAGCCAGCGCCCCCAGCCCGACGCGAAGACGCTCCAGATGTGCCTGCTTGAAGACCGCTCTGCCGTTCTCCAGCAAAAGCGTTTCGAAGAGACCATCACCGAAATCCAGACCTCGATCGGGTAAGGGAAGTGATGAGCCCGGAACACCGTCCAACCAGACTGCGACGCTTGATGCCATAGTAGGCCGTCAACTGACCTGGGAGAAAAGTAGAGAACCGTTAGTGCCGCCGAAGCCGAAAGAATTGGACAGTGCTGCCTGTATAGTCATCTCCTGCGGAGCATGAGGGACATAATTGAGATTACACCCTTCACTGGGCTTATCCAGATTTATAGTGGGCGGCGCCACCTGATCACGCAGTGCGAGAACAGTGAAGATTGCCTCAACAGCGCCAGCGGCTCCCAGAAGATGTCCTATCATAGACTTGGTGGAGCTGACCGCAACCTTTTCAACCGCGCTTCCAAGCACGCTCTCCAGCGCCCTGCTCTCTGCGAGGTCACCCGCAGAGGTAGAGGTGCCGTGAGCATTTACATAGTGAATCTTATCGACATCGATGCCCGCGTCCCGAATTGCATTCCGCATAGAGTCGGCTGCCCCTCTACCATCCTCTGGCGGTAACGTCATATGGTGCGCATCGCCACTCATTCCAAAGCCACTCAGTTCAGCGTAAATTCTGGCACCACGAGCTTTGGCAAATTCATATTCTTCCAATACGATAACGCCCGCACCGTCGCCTAGCACGAAACCATCGCGATCCTTGTCCCAGGGACGAGAGGCAGCTACGGGGTCATCATTGCGCGTAGACAGGGCCCTGGCGGCAGCAAAGCCACCCAGGCCAACTGGCGTCGTCGCCATTTCTGCTCCCCCAGCCAACATGACATCCGCATCGCCCTGTGCAATGAGTCGCGCGCCAAGACCGATATTGTGTGTTCCAGAGGTACAGGCCGTAACGATAGCCAGGTTAGGGCCGCGCAGATTGAACTTTACCGACAGGTTGCCGGCAATCATGTTAATGATGGAGCCCGGCACAAAGAACGGTGAAATTTTGCGAGGGCCGGATTCCTTGATGATCTCGCTGTTCTTTTCTATTTGGCCGATACCGCCTATGCCGGAACCTATTGAAGCCCCAAC
>CAJQQW010000243.1 GCA_905480565.1 uncultured Halioglobus sp.
CCAATTGGCAGCCCTATAGTCATTGTGCGTCGCTGAGCTCGATCGACCGCATTTGGCAGAGTTTACTCATTGTCGACAATGCGCAAAGGCCTAAACTGTATGCATCGGACTGACATTACGTCCACTGACGGCGACACGAATGTTGCACAGAGGTTCGCAGGCATGGTGAACATGCGTTTTACCCTTGCTCTCATTTTTTCAGGATTATTGTCGGTTCCTGCGCAGGCCGCGTTGGAACTGTACTATATGCATAACGATCATCTGGGTACCCCACAGATGATTACCGACGGTAATCGAGATGTCGTGTGGAAGGGTCAGATGATGCCCTTTGGCAGGATGACCGTGGAGGTAGAAGCCGTTACCAATCACCGGCGGTTCGCGGGCCAGCACTATGACATCGAGTCTGATTTAAACTACAACTACTTCAGGAGTTATGACCCCGGTCTTGGGCGATATATTCAGTCTGATCCCATTGGGCTGCGAGGCGGGCTTAATACCTATGCCTATGGGGCCAGCAATCCATTAAGTAACTTAGATCCTTACGGTCTTGATTGGTATCGTCCGCCGGGCCACCCTTACAATGCCGGCAGGCTAGGGAGCGCTCTTGTGGCGCCAGGATACTCGGGAAATTCCGAATTTCACGGAGGTTATATAGACGATTATTTTCCAGCCGGACATACGTTCGCAACCTACCATGATGTATTGGTTGATTACTTGAAAAATGACAAAAATTGGCCCGACCAGTGGGCGAATATTCCCACTATGCCCGCTGCGTATGCGGCAGCATTTTGGAGAGAGGTATACAACTCACTCGGCCTGTCCGGGTTTTTGCCGGATCCAGCTTCATTACACGGCAAAAATGATGAATGTAATTAGAGCGGTCTCTGTCGTGCAAAGTCCACTTTTTTTATTAGCGATCATCGTAGGTGCTCTAACTGGATGTCAGGCGCGTTATGAGGATAAAAGCGAGATGGCTCCGTACAGCAGTCTTGTAGGAAAGCAATTGGAATTAAGTGTGCCAGTGATAGCCTATGGCATCAGCGAAAGTCTAAATCCAGAGGGTCCAGTAGACTATATTGAGCTTAGGCCTGAGATTATTGCGGGACCAGAAATTGTGTCTTCTGAATCGTTGAGCATCGGCACGCTGATTAGAATTGATCGAGTTTTGGCTGCAGAATATTTTTTCCGGACTCTCCTGCGCTATGAAGTTTCCGTGCTCGATGGGAGCTTTGATAGTGACAGAGTTGTAATACCCGCTTCCGAGAATTATGAAAGCGGCACGCTTGGTCTGGACTCTGCCGTATACGGTGAAGTGAAGGCCAACTTATAACGCGTGTGCCAGCGCCCAAGAAGTGAATCTTTTTCAATTATTGCCTGTAGTTCGTAATAACAAGAGGCGCGCGTTTTTTACGTGCCTCCTATGTTCCTCCTGACGCCTAATAACAATGCCAGCGCCAGTAGCGTCAAAATTGCCGCCGCAAAAAACGGCGCGCCTGGAAAATATATTGGCGCTTCAGAGCCGCTAAAGTAGGCGAACAACTCAGTCATAAACGGCGGGCTAATTATCGTCACCAGTCCGTTCAAGCTGCCAATCGCGCCCTGTAGCTCACCCTGCGCGTTGGCAGGAACGCGCCCGGACATCATGCTTTGTATTGAGGGCATTACGAATCCCTGTAAGGCACCGATAGCGATCACCACGTACATCATCCAGGCAAAGGGTATAAAAGCATAGCCAAAAAAACTGATGGCGGTGGCAATCAGTCCGACGACGGCGGTCTTCATTGGCCCCCATAAAGGGAGCACAAGGCGGATAAGGTATGCCTGCACAAAGATCATGGCCACACCCACCGCGCTTAGTGAAATGCCGATGTCGCGAGGTGTCCATTGGAATTTTTCGATGGTGAAGAAAGCCCAAGCACTGGGTAACGCAAAATGTCCAAGGCTGTAGAAAAAAGAGACAAACAGCAGCATGACAACGATGGGGTATCGCCAAAGCTGCCGGATCGCAGCCAGTGGATTGGCGCGCGCAAGATGAAAAGCGCGGCGGTTTTCAGATTTGAGTGATTCCGGCAGCACAAAAAATCCGTAAATCACGTTAACAAAAGTGAGACCTGCCGCCGCAAAAAAGGGTGTGCGTGGCCCAAATTCACCGAGAAAGCCACCGATGGCGGGGCCAATAATAAAGCCCACGCCGAATCCTGCGCCCAACAACGCGAAATACTGAGCGCGTTTTTCCGGGGGAAACGTGTCCGCTATATAGGCATTGGCAGTACCGTAGGTTGACGCTGACACACCGGAAATTATACGCCCGACAAACAGCCATATCAGTGTTGGTGCCCAGCCCATTAGCAGGAAATTCATCCCATTGCCAACAGTGAAAATAGCAGAACGGGCCGCCGGCCGTAACGATCAGACAGGTTCCCCAAAATTGGTGACGCGATGAACTGCATAGCCGCGAAGGTAAACATGAGCAGGCCTGCGATGCGCGCTGCTTGAGCCAGTCCATCGCCGGTAATGTCCATAATGAGGTGGGGTACAACGGGCATGATAATGCCGAAGCCAATAGAATCCAGCAGCACTGTGACAAAAATAAAAGTGAACGCCAGCGTTGGCCGCATGGTAACTCCAGGGAACGGCGGTCAGACTATCACGGGGATTTATCCTGGTATACATCAGCGCAGAAGAAGGGGATAGCCGGCTTGCAACGACTGCGGTGCGATAAGCGACGTTGATGTCCGTCAGGGAGGTGGCTATTCTATTGTTGCAGAAAGCAAAGGCAGAGCGATTGCGCTGCAGTCCGGTCTATAGTGATTATGCGAACTTTTTTGATATCACAAGAGTACATTTATGGACCTCGTTTATACGCCCGAATACGAAGCATTCCGACAGGAGGTACGGGACTTTCTCGAAGCCTCTCGTTCCGATTGGCCCTCTTATCAGTCACTTGACCGTATTCCCCAGGAGTACAAAGTCTGGCAGGCGCTGCTGATTGAGCGCGGCTATACCGCGCGCAGCATACCCAAAAAATACGGCGGACACGGCGGTGATATGGATCCGCTGAAGTCACATATTGTTGCCGTGGAGTTTGCTCGTGCGCGCGCACCTCGCGCGCTGGCGGGGCAGGGCGTTTCCATGCTGGTGCCAACGTTGTTGCAATTGGGTACAGAGGAGCAGAAACAACAATACGTTGCGGCCACCCTGCGTGGTGAAATGCTGTGGTGTCAGGGTTACTCGGAGCCCGGAGCGGGTTCAGATCTTGCCAGTCTTCGCACTCACGCGGTGGAGGATGGCGATGATTTTCTGATAAACGGCCAGAAAATCTGGACCAGTACTGCCCAGCAGGCGGACATGATGTTCTGCCTTGTGCGCACCGAACCCGATGCTCCCAAGCATCGTGGCATCAGTTATCTTCTATTCCCCATGGACACTCCGGGAATAGAGGTACGACCGCTGAAAACGATGACGGGCCATGCGGAGTTTAATGAGGTATTTTTCAGTGATGTGCGTGTTCCACAGAGCAGTATGGTGGGTGCCCGGGGTGAAGGTTGGAAGGTGGCGAACACAACGCTGACGTTTGAGCGCGGTATGTTGGGAGACCCCAACGAGGCGGGTCGGCGGGTGAACGATCTTGCTACCCTGATGCAGGAGGAGACCGTGGACGGGGTTAGCTTGATGGAAAACCCCCAGTTGCGCGATCGCTTGCTGCGGCTGCAGGGCAGGGTATTGGCCATGCAGTACAACGGTATGCGGCTGTTGAGCGCCGGCCTGCGTGGCGAGATGATCGTGATGGCGCGCCTGATCGTGAAGCTGCAGGGCTGCGAGCTCAATCATCAGCTCGCAGCGCTGGCTATCGATGCAATGGGTGAATTGGGTGTTCTGTACAACGACAGTCCGCGTATGCGGCGCCGTGGTGAATGGCAGCGTAAATTCATGTTTGATCTTGGGCTAATTATCGGTGGTGGAACGGCACAAATTCAGAAAAATATTATTGCGGAGCGGGGGTTGGGTATGCCTCGAGAGCCGAAGCGTGTTCAGGGAGGTGCTGCCTGATGGATTTTGGCTTGAATGAACAGCAACGCGCGATGCAGGAAAGCTTCGCAGCCTACCTCGATGATGTGACTAGTGTTGAAAAGCTGCGCACGTCACTGGCAGAGGGGCCGGTGCATGATGGCGAAATTTGGCAGGGAATTGTCGATATGGGTTTAACCGGTCTGCTCGTGCCAGAGGCCTACGGCGGTCTTGGCCTGTCCCTGCTGGATGCGGTTTTGGTGCAGGAGCTACTGGGTTCACGCGTTGCTCCGGTCGCCTACGCGCCTGCGGCAGTGCTGGCGACAGTGGCGCTTGTGCTCGCCGGCAGTGAGACACAGAAGGAGGAATGGTTGCCGGCAATTGTTCGGGGTAATTTGCAGGTTGCGGTCGGATTGTCCGATGCAGGTGGGGTGCGTGAGGGAGCCGTACTCACATTACGTCAAGGCAAGCTGAGCGGTCGCTTGTTGCTGGTAGAAGGTGCGCCAGATGCACAGTTATTGATTTGCAGTTGTGATGAAGGCGATATCTACGCTATTCCCCGTGAGGCTGTTGGTCTTGAATGGGTGGCGCTGCGCACAATCGATGACACCCGGTGTCACTGGGAGGTAAATCTGCAAGAGGTACAACCGGAGTTACTCTCGGCTGCGGTGGGCGATGTGGCCTCACGTCTGCTCTCAGCGGGGCGAATCTTGCACGCAGCGGATACACTGGGTGCCGCTCAGTCCATGCTCGACAAGGCCGTGGCTTATGCCGGTGAGCGGCAGCAATTTGGACGACTGATCGGCTCCTTCCAGGCAGTGAAGCATCTGTGTGCGGAAATGGCGGCAGAGCTAGAGCCGTGTCGTGCGCTGCTGTGGTATGCCGCTCATGCCTATGATGCCGCGCCCGCCGAGCACGTGATGATTGCGTGCCACGCTAAAGCGCACCTGTCGGAAACGGGCAGCTTTATTGCACGCACTGCTACCGAGGTGCACGGCGGTATGGGTTTCACTGAATTGCTGGGCCTGCATTACTGGTTCAAGCGCATCGGTTGCAACCGGCAATTGTTGGGTGGCCCTGAGCGGCTTCGGGAAGAGGCGGCCCATGCCCAGGGCTGGGGGTTGCCGCCGTCGCGTATTGCCTTGCAGGGCGGTGGGTATCGCTGACCTATCTGGTCTGTGGTTGCTGCGCGTCTCGCGTCAGTTACCCTTGAAATGCGGCGCGCGTTTCTCGAAAAAGGCACGCATGCCCTCCAGTGCATCCTCACTGTTTTGAGCTAGCAGGAACTGGTCTGCATCCATAAAGCTTACCGCGTTGTCCAGCGCGCCGACACTACTGTTGATAGCCCGTTTCGCCATGCGCACCGGCACGGGTGGCATCGATGCAACCTGCTCCGCGAGTGCCTGCGCTTTAGTAAGAGCGCTCCCTGGTGGAGTGACATAGTCGCATAGGCCCCATTGCTCCGCCGCCACCGCATTCAGAGGTTCAGCCAGCAGCAGTAGCTGCTTGGTTTTCGCGGGGCCGATCAGATGTGAAAAGCGCGGTATGCTCTGCCAACTCATATTCATACCCAATTTTAATTCCGGCACGTAAAAGGACGCGTTTTCCGCTGCCACTCGCCAGTCACAGGCCACGGCCAGAGCCGTGCCGCCGCCGATACACCAGCCCTCGATAGCAGCGATGGTCACTGGCTCCAACGCTTCCCAGGCTGCACACATGGCTGGCCCTACCTTAACCAGCTGGCGTTGCTCTGAAATTGTCATGCTGCGGGCATTTGCCGACTCCGGATCACGAAGGTCCATGCCTGCGCTAAAAGTTTCAGGCGTGCCGGTCAGTATTATGGCACTTAGTTCGCTGTCGAACTGCAGCTGCTGGGCCAGCTCAGTCAGCTCCCGCATGAGCGCATTGTTCAGGCTGTTCAACTTATTGGAGCCCTGAAAGGCCACTTCCAGTACGCGGCCTTGACGCGAAAGCGTCAGATTTTCCCACTGCGCGTTCTTCATAATACTGCTCCTGTTGTCTGTTTTGGCGCCTTGGTTATTCGCATTAACCGGGACAATTGTTATCGTCACTGCGAC
>CAJQQW010000244.1 GCA_905480565.1 uncultured Halioglobus sp.
ACACAAATTGGTAGCGATAGGTCAGATTTCTGGTGGTCTTGCCCACGATTTCAATAACCTGCTGAGTATAGTGGTTGGTAATCTTGACGAAATTAAGGAAATTGTGCCCGAGAGCGATGCAGTGGCGCATCGGCAGATTGATTCAGCTTTATCGGCGGCTTTGCGGGGGGCGGAGGTTACGCGTGCATTGCTATCGGTGGCTGGGCGAAGACCACAAGAATCGGCCGAGCATAATATCAATGAGCTCGTGCAAAGTATCATGCCTTTGGTGAACAGCTCTGTCGGATCGGACGTCACCTGCCTTTGTCAGTTCACAGATTTTTCCCTTGTCGCCAGGTTAGACGCCACCGGGCTGAATAATGCCATATTGAATCTTGCAAACAACGCTCGCGACGCAATGAAGCAAAGCTCCGGCAAGAAAACACTCAGTATAAAAACCAATTACAAAACTATCGGAGACAGCACCGATAAGGAAGGAACGGGCCTGTCTGAGGGGCACTACGCGATTATCGAGGTAGCCGATAGTGGCGAAGGTATGGACGAGGAGACCCGCAAGCACATATTTGAACCTTTTTTTACCACCAAGGATAAGGATAAAGGCACGGGACTGGGTATGGTGATGGTCCATGACTATATCAAAGGTCTGGGCGGGACCGTTATGATCCGCAGTGAGATTGGTATCGGTACCATCATGTCCCTTTATATACCGCTAAACACGAAACTGTTTGAGGTCCAGCAAGCCACTGAAGAGCAGCGCCTTGCAGCACTCAGGGCAACAGGTATAGCGGATTCCTCCCGCGACCCACGCTTTGACGCTATTGTGGCTGACGCTGCCGCTATATTTGATGCTTCCAAGGCGGTTCTGGCTCTTGTAGATGATGAAACATTACTAATTAAATCAGGACTGGGCATCGATGCCACAGAAACGGATCGCTACGGCTCAATTAGCGCGCACGTCGTGGCGCTTCGACAGCCCCTGGTCATTACCCAGGCCAATGCTGACCCAAGGTTTTCAGGACATCCGATGGTTACGTCAGATATAGCAATAAGATTTCTTACCGGTGTACCGCTAATAAATACAGATCACTATGCACTGGGCGCGCTATGTGTTCTTGATCAGGCACAGCGAAGCGGGGGCGTGTCCGAATATCAGCTCACGCAACTAAAAATGCTAGCCGAAAAAGCGATGAAGATAATGGAGGCGCCTTCAGCTAATGCTATTGTCCAAGATGCTTATGATAGCGATTTACAAAGCACCGAAAATGCGGAACCCAACGTCAGTAACGATATATTCTCAGTCTTAATCGTCGATGACGAAGCCGACTTGGCTGAACTTGCAGCGACATGGTTAGTTTCGTTCGGCTGGAAGGTGTCCGTTTCGGAAAATGCAGCGCAAGCACTAGAGCAGTTATCCAAGAATTCCTATTCCATTTTGTTTACAGATATAGTCATGCCCGGAGGTATGGACGGTATAGAGCTTGCTCATGAGGCGAAAAAAATACAGCCAAATATCAAGGTACTATTGGCTTCAGGTTACGCTGACCGTCTTCGTCAAGAAAACAGTTTACCCGGTGATCTCATTACCAAGCCTTACCGGAAAAGCGATTTGATCGAAGCGCTCGGCAGGCTTTAAAAACTGTTGATGAACTGTGACGCGAGTATCTTTAATAGCGTCGGCAGGAATTATCTGCAAATAGTCAGAAATGCCTCGCCTGCCTCTTCAGCAGTCTCTTTTATTGTAGCTTTAGCCGTCTCACGCAAATCGGTGTGAAAGCCGGCAAATGATACTGCGGCTGCTACGTCACTTTTTGATCATTGCAACAACCCATAAAAGGATGACCGCGCCGACGGTCGCCATAATCAACGAGCCAAGGATTCCGTAGGCATGAAGACCAAGCAGGGTGAAAATAAAACTGCCTACAAGTGCGCCCACAATGCCGACAATAACATTGCCGATTACACCAAAACCGTTACCCTTCATGATGTTACCTGCCAGCCAGCCGGCAAGGCCGCCAATAACCAAAGACATTATTAATCCCATGCCACCCATAATTGATACTCCTCTTTGCGTTAGTTTCCTGTGTAGATATTGTGTATTGCATAACCCGTGGTGCGCTTGTCCAGGATGAAACCGTTGCTGGACAGGGCGCTTTCAGCAGGTGACAGCCACGCGATAGTACAACTGCCACTTGCTTCAGGGGCAGGTACGCAGCGTGTGATGGCAATTTCTGATAGGGCGTTTGACAAAGCGATTGTCGCAGGACCTGAGGCTGCCACAAACGAAAGTCTTTGATCGTTGATCACGATGCCTATCCCACTGATCTGCCGCCACTCTTATAGTTACTATAGCATCAATTGGCATCAATAAACGGCGCGCCCGCCGTGTCGTTAGCGTTTGTATCAGATGCCGTTATATCGAACGTAAATGTAGCGGGGTATCGCACCACAGCGATAAAAAAGGTTTGAAGATAGCGGGAGCATAATCGAACTGAATTTATAATATTCTTGCGAATTAACTTGCACCGCTATACCCACAATAAGGTCTGATTTGAGATTATGTTGGGAGCGTTCCCCGGTGCTCCTGAACCGCTTGCTGCTGGTGACGTTATCCGGTTGACCGGTGCAGTGCGAAGATAGATTAAATGGGTGAAATTAAGCGCCTTCTGGGAAAACAAGTTATCGATTGTTCGTAAGATTGCTTTGCTCGCGAATTTCGCTGATAGCACCGAGTGCGTGCTAAGGTAGAGTTATGAAGGCTATTAAAGTCGAAAACGAAACGCCCCTGCTTGTCGATGTGTCTGAACCGATCGGTGATGGTGTGGAAGTAAAAGTCATATCCGCCTCAATTTGTGGATCAGATATCCATATGATGTCGCTCGGTGCATTTGGTGATCACATAATCGGGCATGAATTTGCTGGAATTACCAAGGACGGTAAGGCGGTTGCAATAGAGACTCTTGGTGGATGCGGGCATTGCCATTTTTGTAGTGAGGGAAGCGCGTTCCACTGCGATTCGGGTTTTTCGCTGATGGGTGTCAACGAAGATGGAGGCATGGCGGAATCAATCAATGTGCCGGCGGAGCGATTACTTATTCTGCCCTCGGGGCTTGATGTTAGAACGGCGTGTCTTGTAGAGCCTCTTGCGGTGGCAGTTCATGGTGTCACTCGCAGTCGCGCCAGACAGGGTGAGAGAGTTCTCGTTATTGGCGCGGGCCCCATCGGTCTGGCAGCTGGTGCGGTGCTGCGTTCAAGGGGTATCGCCTACGATATTGTTGCACGCTACGATCACCAGAAGTCCGTGGCGGAAACAATTCGAGCCGGGCTGGCACCAGATGGACACTACGATTTAGTAATAGACGCAGTCGGTAGCTCTGCATCGCTGCAAGAAGCTGTGCAATTTGTTCGCCCTTTGGGTCGTATCGCACTGCTCGGTGTTTTTTGGGAAGCGGTGGAGCTGACAGCAGAGTTTTGTGGAAAGGAGCCCGAACTAATATCATCAACGGGCTATCGCTGCGGCGGACCTGATAGTAGTTTTCGGGAGGCAGCCGAAATTTTACACCAGTATCCGGATCTAGCCACCGCTCTGGTTACTCATCGGTTTCCACTGGATGGAGTTGTTGAGGCCTTTGCGACGGCCGCCAACAGAACGTTGGGTTCGATAAAAGTGGTTTTTGATATATTCGCACCGTAGGATCGCCGTGGAATGATTCCAGAGAACCATTCAGTATCTAAATTGTCACTCTGTTGGGGCAGCCTTGATGGCGTGGCTTACCCCGAGTTTTTATCGGCTGCTTCGGAGGCTGGCTTTGATGCGGTTACCCTGAATTCCGCTCTTTATCGTGAGGCGACAGCCAGTGGGCTGTCGGATACGGATATCAGAGCGAGTCTGCGAGACCATGGTTTGCAGGTTAGCGGTATCGATCCCCTGTTTAATTGGCTGCCTGGCTCGGTCGTTCTTGATGGAACTGACCCTATCAGCGTTTGTACACAAGTATCTATGGAAGAGGTCTTTCATCTTGCACATGTTGCAGAAACTGATCTTGTGAACGCTCCGTTAGGGCTCGCTACTCCGTCATCGGAACAAGAAATCGTGGATAGTTTCGGCATATTTGCGAAAAGGCAAAGGGCGAGTCTCTGCGCGTCAGCTTGGAATTCATGCCATTCAATCAGGTGTCCGATCTCGAGACAGCCCTTAGAATTGTCAAACATGCGGGTTACCCTAATGGTGGAATAATGGTCGATTGCTGGCACTTGCATCGTGGCGGTGGAGGGGCGGACGATTTACTTGAAATTCCTGGAAATCTTATATTCGCAATGCAGATCGATGACGCGCGGAGCGAACCACTCCCGGATATTATCGAAGAAACGATGAATCAGCGACTTCCCCCAGGTGACGGTTGCATAGATCTCCCGCGGGTTATCCGCAACCTGCGCTCGATTGGTGCTGAAGTCTATGTTGATGTCGAGGTTTTCAATGAGTCATTGAGGGCTCTGCCCGCTGGTCAAAGGGCTCGCAGTTTATATAAGGCTACGGCGGCCGTGTTGGATCTGGTGTGATTGGGTTCTGAAGGATGTCTTATGGCTTTCTGTGACAATGGAGAAGGGACGTGGTGAGAGAAACAAAGACGGCTTTGGTGACCGGGGCATCCGCCGGTTTGGGGGCGGAGTTCGCCAGGCAATTGGCTGCAAAGGATTACAACCTCATTCTGGTAGCGCGGCGTCGCGATCGGCTGGAGAGATTGGCCCGAGAATTATCTGATCACTATAAGGTGAAATGTTGGATCGAAACCTTCGATCTTGCGGAGCCATCGGCACCTCAAGCTCTTTTTTCTGCTTTGCAGGCCCGGGGTCTTGCCGTGGACTATCTGGTAAACAACGCGGGTATAGCGGGACCGGATCTGTTAGATGAACCTGACTGGGATAAGCATCAGGCTTTCTATCAGTTGATGATGACCTCAGTAGCACACCTGTGTCACTTGTTTATACCGGCAATGCAGGACAAACGGTTTGGCCGTGTCATTAACGTTGCATCCGTAGCTGGGCGAATACCGCGTGCGGACGGCTGTAATTATTCTTCGAGTAAAGCCTATGTCGTGGCGTTGTCCGAGTCACTTGCCGTAACATTATCCGGTTCTGGTGTGCATGTTACTGCCCTGTGTCCAGGGTTTACGCACACTGAGTTTCACGAGTCGGCCGGAATGATAGAGATGAAGAATTCGTTGCCTCGGTGGTTATGGTACCCCGCGGAAACAGTGGTTGCAGATGGTCTCCGGGCGGTGGAGAAAGCAAAGCCTGTTTATATTTCCGGACGTATTTATCGCTGGGTCGACCCTCTGTTTCAGTCTGTCTGGACCAGGCGCCTATTCAAGGCGCCTGGGCGGTAATGTGAATATTGTATTTGACCTCGACGGTACGCTTATCGATAGCGCGCCTGATATACGAGTTATTGCCAATTCCCTCTTGGCGGATATTGGTAAACCGGGGCTTACCCTTAAGGAGACCCGCGCTTTTATTGGTGAGGGTGCAGCTGTACTAATTCAACGAATGATGGAGGCAAGAAGTATAGAAGCTGAGCCTGATATGCATAGAAAATTGCTTTCTACGTTTATCGGGCGATATGAGACTATGCCGGTCGAATCCCTGTTTTATCCGGGCGTGTTGCTGCTTTTAACTCAGCTGAAAGCCCAAAAACATTGCTTGGCGATTTGTACGAATAAGCCGGAGGGCCCTACGCGGGCCGTGCTGCGGCAATCCGGGTTAATCGATATGGTAGACGGGTTTATTGCCGGCGGTATGATCAGTACGTGTAAACCAGACCCGGCAATGCTGCACCATGTGATTGGCCAACTGTCCGGTGCTCGCACATTGTATGTGGGTGACAGCGAGACAGACGCCGAAACCGCGATACGTGCAGGTGTGCCATTTGCGCTTTTTTCTGGCGGTTATCGTAAGGGAAAGGCAGAGGAAATACATCACGACTGGCTGTTTAGCCATTTTGATGAGCTTGGCAGCATCGTAAATCAAATAATGTTGCAGTGAGTTCGCGTGAAATGATGCGTGTCGAATGAAGGACAATCAGAGCGAACCTCTGCGAAAAATCATCCACATTGATATGGATGCGTTTTTTGCCAGTGTCGAACAGAGAGACAATCCCCTTTTACGTGATAAGCCCGTGGCAGTGGGAGGTTCTGCCCGGCGCGGCGTAGTCGCCGCAGCGAGTTACGAAGCTCGGCAATATGGTGTGCGATCTGCAATGCCCTCGATAACGGCGGCTCGACGATGCCCGTCGCTGGTATTTGTGCCGCCACGCTTTGAAGTGTATCGGAGTGTCTCGGAACAGATTAGAGCTATCTTTAACCAGTATAGTGATTTCGTTGAGCCACTATCACTGGATGAGGCGTACCTCGATGTTACTCAAGACAAGCGGGCCGTTGGCAGCGCGATTCGAACGGCAGAGTTAATTCGGGCTTCGATATATCAGCAGACTGGCCTTACAGCCAGTGCTGGCGTTAGTTATAACAAGTTTCTTGCCAAGGTCGCGTCAGATCAGAATAAACCCAATGGTATCTTTGTCGTAAGACCGCAGGAGGGCGCTCAATTCGCAGCAGGTCTGCCCGTCAGGCGATTCTACGGTGTGGGTCCCAAGACTGCAGAGCGCATGAATCAATTAGAGATACATATGGGAGCGGATCTGCGAGCGCAGTCGATGGACTTCCTGCGCGAACACTTCGGTAACTCGGCAGATTACCTCTATAACGCTGTCAGGGGTGTAGATCACAGACAGGTTCGGCCTGACCGTATAAGAAAATCGGTGGGCCGTGAGCGGACCTTCCAGCATGATCTGCAGTCCGAGAATGATTTGAGAGATGCGCTGAATCATGTCATTGAGAGCGTCTGGGAGAGGATCACTAAAAATGAGGCTGTCGGACGCACTGTCACCCTGAAGGTGAAGTACGCTGATTTTCGACAGATTACGCGCAGTAAGTCATTCGAACAGTGTGTCAACGGCAGAAAACACTTTTCCAGTGTGGCACATGAATTGTTGACTCAATTGCTTCCCGCGCCCCTCGGCGTTCGCCTAATTGGTCTTACGATGTCCAATCTTGTTGATCAATCTTCTCCAATCACGGCACCGAGCCATGTCAGGCAGCATACATTCGATTTTTAAGCTTGCTTTATCGTTTGAATAGCGCGCTACCGTATAACGACGCCTGTAGTGAAAAATAATGTATTTGCATACTGCGCGCAGAATGCAACAGCACAACGGCAGGAGATCTGGGCTTTGTCGTGATTGTAGCCCCTTCTTCCGTGCAATGGGCTGAACTAGGGCAGCGCAGCGGTTAATCAGTTGGAGTTTAGTGATTTTTAATAGGCCACCCGCTTGATCAAATGATAGCTGTCGCTCTATCGATGTCAAACCGCTCCTGAGCACTAATAATCACCGAATTTGAGACGCGACCGGTGCCTTAATCTGTTATTGTGTCGGCCGATATTAAATGAGAATAAAAATAATGGAAATAATTCGAGCGTGGATGCTGGTGATGTTTGTCGTGCTTGCGGGGTGCAGTGGTGAATCACAGGAGATTACCACGCCACCCGTGAGAGAGGGCCTCGCGAAGCCAGCCGATCTGGCCTGGTGGAGTCGTGCCGCCATGAATGCTTACATGCGGTTTTCCAGTTGGCGCGGAGAGCGCTCTGGATATATTACGCTGTT
>CAJQQW010000245.1 GCA_905480565.1 uncultured Halioglobus sp.
GGCGGGTATTATAGCGAGGCACAGAGCCAGACGGATGTGGGAACAGATGTCAATCGTCAGGCTGATGGCGGCGTTTTCCTGCTAACGTTTGATATTCCTATCGACAGCAAAACGTGGGCCGTATTTACCCATAATACGTTCGACCTCACGGACGACTTGAACCTGATTGTCGGTCTACGCTATAACAAGTTCGATCAGGATAGTTCTAACACGATTGCGGGTGATTTTTGGCTTGGCTCTGAGCTGTTGCCGGGAGGAGATATTACCGACCCCGCGGCTGTTTTCACGGATGTTTTCCCCTGTCCGATTAACGCCAGCCCTTGCACGCTGGAAGATTCGATCGACGAGGATGAGGTGACTGGAACCGTTAAGCTGCAATACGACCTCAACGATTCGGTTAACCTGTACGCGAGCATTGATCGGGGCTACCGCCCTGGCGCGGCAAACTTCGACATCGATGGTTCCTTTTCACCGGAGTTCAATAGTTACGCCGGCGAGACAGTCGACAGCTTTGAAATTGGCGTAAAAGGCGATTTGATGGACGGCCGTGCCCGCTACACCGCAGCCGTGTTCTATGGCCGTTACGATGATTATCAGGTGCCCGTCAACTTCGAAGCCTACAATACGGTGACCGAACAAGTACAGGTCATCACCAACGCGCCCTTTGTGAACGTCGATGAAGCAGAGCAAAAAGGCGTGGAGGCAGACTTCCGTATGTTGGTCACTGATGCCTGGACGGTTTCCGCCGCGTTTACTTATGCGGAAGTTGAATTTACCGACGGAACAGTGCCCTGTACAGATCCGAGCCAACCCCCGGTTGGCCCACCTCCGGCTAATCGTTACAACACCTGCGATGCCAACGGGGAGAACGCTACCGCCATGCCTAAGTGGACAGGCATGCTTCAAACAGATTACACCTGGAACCAGGTTGTGATGGACAGCGACTACTACGTCAGCGCCCTGTGGAGCTATAAAGGTGACACGAAGGGTGTTGGGGATGTTGCCGGTCGTTTAGACGGTGATTCATTCTCTGTCGTAGATGTGTTTACAGGCTTACGTAACGATGTATGGACTGCGCAACTTTACGTTAAAAATGCCTTTGATGATGACGGGGTACTGAATCGTCGTCCGCTCAATACTGCGGCGTACAACGAGCTCACCGTGACGACACCACGCAGTATTGGTATTACCGGAACGTATCGCTTCTAGACACTCGGTCAAAACTACTGGGGGACCGAGCGTCGCTGGGTCCCCCTTTTTTTATTCAAAGCGCTCCCCTCAGACCTGTCTCGGGCGCGTCAATCTTTTCCTAGAATTAATGCGCCTGTAGGCACTCCCACGCCACTGCTGACCAGTACATGCTCTACGTTCTTATCCGGCTGCCCTGTAGACTCACCGCGCACAAGCCGAACTCCCTCAGCGATATTGTTCATGCCATGCACGTAGGCCTCGGAGATCAACCCGCCGTGAGTGTTATTCGGCAGTCTCCCGCCTATATCCAGCTCGCCTGCTCGAACAAGATCCTTGCCCTCACCGCGCTCGCAGAAGCCGAAAGATTCCAGCTGCATAATGACCTCTGAGGTAAACGCGTCATACAAGCAGGCCGCGTCGATGTCTGCGGGTCCGAGTCCGGCCTGAGCATAGACGCGCCTTGCGGCCATCTCCATTTCCGGCAGGGATTCCAGTTCATCACGGTAAAAGCTGGTCATCTGCTCCTGACCCTGAGTGGCCGCTTGAGTAACGCCGCGAATCACAGCAGGCTTACAGCGCAGGTCACGTGCCCGTTCGGCGCTGGTGACTAATATAGCGACACCGCCATCCGTCTCCTGACAAAAATCGTAAAGGCAGAGAGGAAAAGCGATAGGTTCTGATGCAAGATATTGCTCCATAGTCAACGCTTTGCCATATCCCCAGGCTCTCGGATTACTCAGTGCGTAGTTACGCTGTGAGATGGCAACGCGACCGAGGTCTTCCCGTGTGACGCCATAGCGGTGCATGTATTTATTGGCGATGATGGCTATCCAGGACCCGGGTATCAGCATGCCGTAGGTCATGTACCATGACCAGTGCACCAGGTCTGAGGTTATGATGTCTCCGGAGACGCCCTGGCCCATGCGTTTACCCGAGCGTCCGTTCATGGCTCGATAGCACACGACGGTGCTGGCCTGGCCCGTTGCTACCGCCATGGCGGCCTGGGCAATAGTCCCTACCGCAGCTCCTCCGCCGTAGTTAATCTTGGAAAAAAAGCTGAGGTCCCCGGCGCCCACGGCCCTGGCGACTTCAATCTCATCAGACGAATCCAATGTGTAACTCACCAGTCCGTCAATCTCGCTGGTCTGCAGACCTGCATCGTCGCACGCCGCGACGATGCAATGCGCAGCGAGTGAGAGTTCCGAAACACCTGAAGCCTTACTGAACTCGGTCATCCCGATGCCCGCAATAGCCGCTTCATTTTTGAGGGAAACAGGCATCACGCGCGCTCCGCGAGCTGAAAAACGGGCAATTTGAAGCCGTCCGCGTCTTGCTGAATCGTCATGACCACCGGCAGTTCAAAGTCGACCTCCTCAGGCGTGCAGTCAACCAGTTGTGAGGTGAGGCGAGTGCCCTCCTCGAGATCGACAAGTACAATAATCAAAGGGTAGTCATAACCTGGAAAGCGAGGGTGGGTTAATACTGTGTAGCTGCAAATTGTGCCATTGCCACTTGCCTCGACGGCATCCCA
>CAJQQW010000246.1 GCA_905480565.1 uncultured Halioglobus sp.
TAACGCCAACATGTTACCCTTAATGAAATTCAAGCGTAAATTGGAAAATACGTTTTTCAAAAAGTTACATCTACCTAAATGCTCTTCACGAATCTCCAAACCAGTAACATCAGCTCCATGCTTCGCAATATGGTAGGAAAGCCCTCCCTCAAAACATCCGATATCAAGGACGCGACACTCCTTAATGGGTTTACGAGCATAGAGTTCAATTTGCATTGAATAAATGTCACCGCGAGTCTGCAGCCAGTTAGCCGACCCTTTATTCCCAAAAGTAAACTGACCTTCCGCATACTACACGCTATGTGCATTCCAAGGACCAAATTGATCCACGCATGCCTTATACGACTGTAAGCTAGTCATAGTTGCCAAATTCCTAATCGTCATCCGCAGTGCTCAAAGTCTACCACATCGAACCCGGAACATACTCATTCCAAAGGGCCTCACACATCATTAACACCAAACGCGACTAGCAACAACAAACACACTAAAGCTGTCCAGCAGATTCTTACCGGTTAACTTTTGCGAGCCATCAAATATCGGCCCTCACGGTTAAGCAACTGCCCTACTCCATTCGTTGAACGCACCGATCCTGAGATTCCGATAATGTTCAGCTCTGACCAGGTGCCTTCCAAGATTGAATAAATTACCGACAACAGCATGAGCGGCAACAAGTCTCTGGGCCTGCTTCATCGATTTGAATCGCCGCATATCTCCCTCTCTTGTCCTAGTCGACCCATGAGATTGCTGTGCCTGATTCTTTTGACGCTGTTGAGTGTTGTGGATCGTTGCGGATACCAACATCTCGATGTGATACCGAATAACTGCGTGACTTTGAATTCATGATCCTCTTGGGCACTCCGCCATGCAGGCTTAGCAGTCGTTTGAAGAGACGTTTCGCGACAGCACCATCCGGCTTGGCCTGGATATAGAAATCAACCACTTCACCATCTTGGTCCACAGCCCTTCATAGGTAATGCTGCTTGCCGTTGATCTGAATGGTCCGGCACACGGGCGAACACTTCGTCACTATCAAAAGTATCGCCGTAACCTCTATGCTTTCGCTTGAGGCCTCTTGTGTAGATCGCGCCGAACTTGACGCACCACAGGGGTATCGATTCCCGCGCAACGATGATTCCGCGCCTGCAAGGAGATCTTGGAACCAAGATGGCTCAGGTTGAATCGGTAGTAAAGCCAGACAGCGCAGGAAATCATAGCTGGGACATCGGTGTCGTTTTTAGGTATTCATGAGGCGATTCCAATGATCTCAGCCGTTTGACTTGTTAATACACTGAAGAACGTTTATCTGGCATTCTAGCGACCTCTGCAGGACAATGACGGCTCGATAACGCAGTCGTGACAATGCAAGAAAAGAATCACAACGTTTCTCGTCTCTACAACAACAGGGAGTTTGGCATTGCGATAGGCTGGACCGCGCTTTCGCTTGTGCTCAGCGGGCTCATCCTGAGTGTTGGTTACCTGCTGTTTTCATCGTCGATGGCCGGCCTGCGCTCCGAGCAGGCTGCACAGGTCGCACCGCAAAGCGTGTCTGGGGCTGCGCTGGTCATACGCTCTGGTGGCGGTTACAGGACGCCTGGAAGGGCCCTCGCCGTGACGGAACTGCGCCGTGGTGTGGACGATGGGCGAGCTATCGCCACGGTATTGCGTCGATTTAACGCGGCAGACTTCCCCGTAATGGAGTATAAACTGGCCGGACGCCATCTCGAGACCTATGTTTATTTTATTTGGCGCACGGCCGAAGACCCGGAAACGGTGTTCAATACCTTGTTACCCTTGAATGCCGGCAAGGGCGGCACCCTGGTGCTAGGCGAGCACGAAAGCTGGACGGGGAAGATCACCGAAATCGGCTTCGACATCTACGGCAAGTTGCCAGAGCCTCTACTCATCAAGTCTCTCACATTTTTACCTCTGCCCCAGACCTGGCAGGCAGCGCTGGCAGATGTCTGGCGCGAGTGGTTAGTCGGAGGAAGCTGGTCCCAGCGGTCTGTCCATACCCTAATGGCAACCCACCGCCCGAGCGGCCTATCACCTGTGATCGCTATCTCAGCGTGGTCCGGGCTCGCTTTCCTGTTACTTGCACTGGCCCGCCCGATAGCCAAATCGCTGAGCTCGCTAAGCTTCCTTTTTGCCGTTGTCTTGCCGTGGCTTGCACTAGACCTGTTGTGGCAGTCTTCCCTATCACACCGGCTGGATGAAACTCGCTATCTGTTTGCTGGAAAGACGCAAACGGAAAAACACCTGGCTAACTATGATAGTGATTTGTATCGTTATGCCGCCCACCTTAAGGCAGATGTGCTGCCGGCGCCAGGGACCCGGATATTTCTCCTGGAAGATACTGCGCATAGAACCTACAGACGGCTCCGCGCCCAGTACTACTTGCTCCCTCACAACCTCTACAACTATGACCGTTTCCCTCGCCCGGAGCAGACAGAACCGGGAGATTACATACTGGTTCTGGGCGAGGTGCCGGGGCTTGCTTACGAGCAGGGTGCCCTGCGTTGGGATAAAAAATCGCTGCCTGCTGAGTTGATTGACGTGCACTCCATGGGAAGCGTCTACCGGATCGTAGGAGGCGGACAATGACCGCTCCGGAACTTTCATTCCCAGGTCTGGTCGTCGCTCATTTAATCCCATGGCTGATGGGCGGCGCATTGGCCTATGCACTGCTGAAACCCAGGGGTAAATGGAACGGCTTCATAATCGCAGGCCACGGATATCTGCTCGGTGTACTCATCACCACGGTGCTTATGAAAGCCTCTGGATTGCTGGGTTTTGCGGTACAGTTCTGGCCGCTTCTGGCACTGCAACTGCTGCTTGCCATGGCGATTATGGCCTGGTCAATCATGCGACAAACAGAGTCACAGATCGTCCGGGCACCCACGGTAATGGCCGCCTGGCAAGTGGGTGTTGTAGTCTGCTTATTGTTACTGATTGCGGCGCGTTACTACCTGATTGCCAATGAACTGTTGTTGAGGCCGCTGTTTCCCTGGGATGCATGGATGAACTGGGCACCTGAGCCCGTAACCTGGTTTTTCCATGGCGGTGAGCCTGTCCCCTTCGTCTCTCCGAAGGAGTGGCTGGAAGCTGGCGGAAAATCTCTTATGTATACCCATGGAGCGGGCTTAGCGTGGAAAAACCCGGATACGGTACCTCTGATCCAGCTTTGGGCAATGATGGGGCTGGGCACCAGTGATCACCCACTCATCTATCTGTCGTGGCTCTTCGTAGTCATTGCGCTGGGTTCTGCGCTTTATGGCCACCTGCGTCTCTCAGGTTTAGGCATTCCAAGCGCCATGCTGGCCAGTTACGCTCTGCTCTCTTTGCCTCTGGTAAACGTGCATGTTGCTCTGGCCGGTTACGCTGACATCTGGGTTGCGGCGGCATTTGGCGGTGCAGTCATGGCGCTGTATGCATGGCAAGAGCAAGGGGAGCCGGGTTACGCCATAATCGGACTGCTGCTTGCCGTGCTATGCACCCTGCTCAAGGTGCCAGGACTCGTCCTCGGTGGTATTTTATTAGTCCTGCTTGGCATCTATGCACTGCGACTGGGAAGGACGCCCATTATGTGGACGCTGGGTTTGACGGGGCTAGTCGTCATCTATGCGCTGTTGGTGGGTATAGACATCCCGCTAGGCAACCTGGGCCGGATCACGCTAAGTAACAGGGAAATCGTACTACCGTATCTCGGGCGTTCCGAACTGGCCTACCATTCAATCCACAGGGAAATGGCATTGACCCTGTTTACTATGTGGAACTGGAACCTACTCTGGTACGTGTTCTTCACCGCAGGGCCATTGCTATTATGCTTGCGCCGAACGGGTCTGATCCCGTCGCTCGATCTGATGGCGCTGTACCTGGCTCTGCTGTTCATGTTCGTCACCTACTTCTTCACTTACCGTTACCAGTTTGTTCAGGACTTCACCCAGATCAACAGGGCACTCATGTATACGGTGCCGGTGATTGTGTTCTCCTTAGCCATTCGAATATACCGTGGTTTTTTTGCCCGCGAACCGGTGTAATCATTAGCTAAAAGCGGCCAATACTTAAACAGAAAACCTCAGGCTGGGTGGTTTCATCGTGCAGAGCTTTGCCAGCGATGGGCGCTGCTGGCAAAGCGCATTGACGCAATTAGTTTAGCCTCAAAGCCCCTGTCATGGCATACTAAAGACCGTCGCGGCGGTCTTTTTAGCCGAGCCAATTTGCTTCGAAGCGGCCCGATAACCAACTACCAAGAGATAAGCGGTGTATCCCCAAGGCTACTTAAAAGAACATTCGAGCGCTCTGCTATGGGCCATGCGAATCCTTGACGTAATGGTTTCGCTTATTTTCTGTCTATTTGCCTATCATCACGTGTTTGGGGAGGAGGCAATTCGCCCTCACTACGAGATTGCGATAATCATTTCTGTGCTCGTGCAAATGCTGGTATTTCATGCCTATTCGCTTTACCGGGCATGGCGAGGGATCGACTACCTGCAGGAAATGACGGTCGTTTTTCTTGCCTGGGTCACGGTCTTTGCCATTCAGGTGTTCCTCGCGGCGATCACCAAAACCACGGAAAGTTATTCCCGCGCCTGGCTGCTGCTTTGGTTCACCTTCGGTGGGACAGCGATAATACTTTTCAGGCATGCCCTTCGAATGGTGCTCAAAAAAATGAGAGCAAAAGGATACAATCTCAGGCATATCGTAATTATTGCCTCGGGAGACATAGGTTATCGAGCCTATCAAACGATCACGGCGTCACCCGCCAGTGGGTTCAACGTCATCGGGTACTTTACAGACGACTCGACCCCAGAATTTGACTCGGCGCAGACTCATGTCGGCCGGCTGGAAGAAGTCTCCGATTTCATAACCAGTCATCAGGTCGACCAGGTCTGGCTCGCCGCGCCGCTGTCGGAAGCGATTCTAATTGAGCGGATAGTAAAAGAGCTGCAAGGCACGTCGCTGGATCTCCGCCTCATACCTGATATTTTTGGGCTGCGATTGATCAACCACTCGGTGAGCAATATCGCAGGCCTGTCCGTGATCAATATCTCCGTATCGCCGATGGAAGGTATCAGTCTGTGGATTAAGACACTGGAAGACAAGGTGCTCGCCACCCTCCTGCTCCTGTTAGTGTTCCCGCTGATGCTGGTGATTGCACTGGCAGTCAAGGTAAGCGGCCCCGGCCCTGTATTATACCGACAGACACGCCTTAGCTGGAACCTGCGGGAGTTCGAAATGTACAAGTTCCGGACAATGCCTTGGGGTACGGAAGACGCGAGCGGGCCGGTTCGTGCCACTTCAGGAGAACACAGGGCAACGCCGGTTGGGAAATTCCTGCGGCGAACATCACTTGATGAGCTTCCCCAATTCTGGAATGTGATCAAGGGCGATATGTCTATCGTCGGGCCACGCCCTGAAAGGCCGGCCTTTGTACAGGAACTCAAGCACGAGGTACCCAGCTACATGCAGAAGCACATGGTCAAAGCAGGCATAACCGGCTGGGCACAAGTGAACGGCTGGCGCGGCGATACAAATATGCATGAGCGCATCGAGCACGATCTGTATTACATTGATAACTGGTCATTGTGGCTAGATTTCAAAATTATTCTCATGACGCTGTTTACAGGGCTGGTGCATAAAAACGCATACTAGGTCGCGGATCCCATTCAGGAATCAACAGGAATGCAGACATTTGCCACCATCGGCGCGGGCTTTACAGGCGCAGTGATAGCCCGCACCCTGGCTGATCACGGCCATCGAGTAGTAGTTTATGATTCTCGCAAACACGTTGCCGGAAATTGCCACACCGAAAGAGATGCGGATACGGGTATCATGGTGCACCGCTATGGCCCGCATATTTTTCACACCGACAATGAAGAGGTTTGGGCTTACCTTAACGAATTCGCAGAATTTATGCCCTACATTAATCGAGTTAAGACCACGACTCGGGGGCAGGTCTATTCGCTCCCGATCAATCTGCATACCATTAATCAGTTTTACCAGAGAAATTTTTCGCCGGACGAGGCGAAAAAATTTATCGAGTCGCAGGCCGACCTGAGTATCGAGGAGCCCAAAACATTCGAGGAGCAGGCTCTCCGCTTCGTTGGGCCTGATATGTATAACGCATTTTTCAAGGGATACACCGAAAAACAGTGGGGGTGCTCACCGACACAACTGCCCGCCATCATACTCAAGCGCCTGCCTGTCCGGTTCAACTATGACGACAACTATTTTTTCCACAAGTATCAGGGGATGCCCCGCGATGGTTATACCGCGCTGGTTGAGAACATTCTCAGTCATGAGAACATAACGGTAAAACTCGAAGCCCCTTTTCTCAGGAGCCAGCCGCACCAGTTCAGTCATGTCTTTTGCAGTGGACCCATAGATGGCTACTTCGACTACTGCCTGGGCCGCCTCGGATACCGCACCTTG
>CAJQQW010000247.1 GCA_905480565.1 uncultured Halioglobus sp.
TGGCGGAGAAGGAGGGATTAATTCAAACAGCCCTAAGGCTTTTTCACCCATACACGATGGCGTCGCAACCAGTTGGGCCAAGTCACCCGGACAAACACATTATTGCAATCAGGTAATATTCCATGGGTTTTATATTTTGACGCTTAAGTTGCGATCAGCAGTCCTTGGGACGCCATTTAAGGTTTCATGCACTACCACATGAAGAGACAAGGAACTCTCGAATAACGGCGTTAAACTCGTCATTCTGATCGCCAACAACCATGTGCCCGGCTTCGGCAATGTCTACAAAGTCGGCATGGGGTATCAGCTCCGCCAAGTGTGCCACCCCCTCCGCACTCACCACTCGGCTGCGCCCTCCCCGCATCACCAACGTAGGCACATCAATCAACCTCGCGGCGGCTTCCATTCGCTGCGCCATGGTTTCAATGTCTTCGGGCGAGCCTGCGTTACTGTGAATCGCGGGGTCCCAGTGCCAGTAGTAACGTCCGTTGCTGCGTTGCCTCAGGTTTTTGAGCAGGCCATCTCGACTGGAACGCCGAGGGCGATGGGGCAAATACTGCCCAACCGCATGAGCCGCTGCGTCGATTGACACAAATCCACCGGAATTGGCGGACATAAAATCAATAATTTCCTTAACGCCAGCCGACTCCATGCGCGGCACAACATCGACCAACACGAGTGCCCGTGCGGGGGGCAGCTGCTGCTCACCCAGACCCACTAGCGATACCACACCACCCAATGAGGCCCCCACCAATATCGGCGACGAAACTAGGGTACCCATGATGAGCCCCAAATCGACCATATAGTCATCCAAGGTATAGCGGCCCTCGGGGCACCATTGACTCTCTCCATGGCCTCGCAAGTCAGGCGATATCACCTTGTATCCTGTAGCCGCCAATTCTGAGAGGGCCTTGCTCCAGGAATGGCGCGTTTGACCACCCCCGTGTAGCAAAATAACCGGCTGACCGTTCTCGGGCCCGGCCATATCTGCCACAAGGGTCAGACCACTCGCAGTTTTGAACCTTGTTTTCTGCCAGTGCTCAGCCAACTTCAGTCTTCATCTGAAATCCCTTTAAGACGTTGACCACATTAATCCCCACTTCGTCGACATCATAACCGCCCTCCATCACGAACAAGGTGGGGATATCGATTGCGCCGATCATCTGGCCAGTAGTGAGAAAATCGGATGAGGTCAGCTTGAAAAAACTGATCGGGTCATTTTCGAAGGCATCGACACCCAAGGAAACCACCAAATACTGGGGTGAAAAAGTGACTATTCGAGACAGGGCACTGACAAGAGCCTCTTGCCACTGCGCAAATAACGTCCCTGCTGGCATAGGATAGTTGTGGTTAAAGCCGGCCCCCAATCCAGTGCCGGTCTCATCGGCATAACCGAGAAAATGCGGAAACGCATCCTCAGGATTCCCATGCAGCGAGCAGAACAGCACATCATCGCGCGCATAAAAGATATCCTGAGTACCGTTACCGTGATGAAAATCGATATCGAGGATGGCCACACGCACAGCGCCTTGATCACGCAGATATTGCGCCGCGATGGCCGCATTGTTGAGAAAACAATAGCCGCCATACATATCCAACGCAGCATGGTGGCCGGGAGGGCGGCACAGGGAAAACACGCCGCACTCCCCTTTTAACAGGGCTTTCGCACCCGTGAGCGCCACGTCCTTGGACGCGAGCGTCGCCGCCCAGGTGCCCTCGGAGATCGATGTCTCCGCCGCCATGGCGTAGTAGCCCACCTTACCGTCAATGCACCGAGGCACTCGGGATTGCATACGTCGGGCTGGCCAAACATTGGCAATCACCTCTCCGGCGTAGCCGGCGTCCTGCCACTCCTGCCACGCAATCTGAAGAAACGCGACGTAGTCGGCGTCGTGCACTGCCAATACCGGATCCAAGGAAAACCACTCAGGACCTAAAACTTCGCCAAGGCCCGACTCTCGTACCACCCTGAGCACGACTTCAGCTCTTGACGGCTTCTCGAAGGGTTGCACCAGCTCTCCCCCGTGCAGCTCGGTCTTAGCGTCTCGCAAACGGTGCTGCTCGCTGTAAATCGTCTTCATACCGCGTTACTCAATAACGGTAATAGCGCCCTCGGGACACCAGGATGCGCCTAGTCTGGCGGCGTCCTCCTGCCCCTCAACCACAGTAAATTCGCCCATGCTGTTATAACCGGTGTCGTCCAACTCATAGACTTCCGCCGCCTGAGAAGCACACATTGCATGCCCCTGGCATTTATCGCAATCCACAACAATCTTCATTAGCTGGCTCAAACTCCCTTTAAAAACTTCCGTTAATCTGCTCATTATACTATACACTTATGTAAAGCATAATTATGATTAAGATCGCCGCAAACGCAGGATAAGAACCATGCCACTCAAAACAGACTACGAGTCACTTTACATTGGTGGCAGCTGGGTTAAACCTCAAGGTAGCGAAACCTACACCGTAATCAACCCTGCCACCGAGGAAGCCATTGGCGAGGTACCAGTTGCGACGGCCGCCGACGCCGACGCCGCCATTGCCGCGGCCAGAGAAGCGTTCGACCATGGCCCTTGGCCGAAGATGGCGTGGCGTGAGCGTGCGGTGATTCTGCAGCAATTCCACGATGCCCTGATTGCCAGAAAAGATGAAATCGTTCAGCTCTGCGTCGCCGAAGCAGGGTCCATCATTCCCGTTGCCTCCATTATGCAGTTCGATATGGCTCTCGACGGCCTGCAGTACTATATCGACCAAATTCAGCGCCGCGAATTCGTCATATCCAGCTCCGTCTCGGCGCACACCAACTGGGCCACGGGGGGCGAAACCCTGGGCAGCACCGTCAAGGTCTACGAGCCCCTAGGCGTGTCCGTAGGCATTACCGCCTACAACTACCCGTTTTTCTTAAACCTGGCCAAACTGGGCCCTGCCTTGGCGTCTGGCTGCACCTTTATTCTCAAGCCTGCGCCCCAGACGCCTCTCGAGGCGATGATTCTGGGCGATATCGCAAACGAGGTGGGCATTCCCCCGGGGGTTTTCAGTATCGTCACTGGCGGCGTCGATGTGGGCGAAAAACTGACCACAGACTCGAGAGTCGACCAGATATCCTTCACCGGATCAGACAAAGTCGGCGCGATGATTCAGGCCCAGGGAGCCGCCACACTTAAACGGGTTGCCCTCGAGCTGGGAGGCAAATCTGCCATGATCGTCTGCGAAGACGCCGACCTGGAACAGGCGGCCTTCGCCGGGTTGATCCACCTAACCAACCAGTGCGGCCAGGGCTGCGTGCTGCAAACCCGACAACTGGTGCACAACACCATCAAGGATCAGTACCTTGAGATGTTAAAGGCCATGGCAAGTCAGGTAAAACTGGGCAACCCCGCCGACCCCGAGACCGGCATGGGACCACTGATCAGTGCTGCGCAGCGCGAGCGGGTGCTCGCCTATATTGAACAGGGTAAGCGCGATGGCAATTCTCTGGTCTACGGCGGCAACATACCAACGGGCATGGCGCAGGGCTTTTTTATTGAGCCCACGATTTTCGACTGTCCCAGTAACAGTACTGCAATTGCCCAGGAGGAAATTTTTGGCCCGGTCGTCTGTGTTATTGGCTTTGATACTGAAGAAGAAGCCATTGCGATAGCCAACGACTCCCAATATGGCCTCAGTGGCGGTGTGTTTTCGCAAGACCCGGGCAAGGCCTATCGCATTGCCATGCAGCTTCGCACCGGCGGCGTGCTGATCAACGGAGGTGGCGGTCGGTTGAATCCCAGCGTACCCTTTGGCGGCTACAAGCGATCCGGCATAGGCCGCGAATACGGCGAAGAGGGCCTGAACGAGTATCTGGAAATCAAGGTCATCGATTTCCGGGCCGCCTGAACCTCACGTGCAAACCCGCGAAAACGGGCAGCAAACATTCTTGCAAGGGTGAAACAGTGGGAATTCACGTACCAAGAACACTACCCGACATCGAGCCTCACACCGAGGCCTTCTGGACTGGAGGTCAGTCAGGCCATCTGATGATCAACCAGTGCCAGAGCTGCCAGCGGTACGTTCACCCCCCCGTGCCCATGTGCCCCTCCTGCCAAAGCAGAGACGTTGTTGCGACCCCCGTGTCTGGCAAAGCTACCGTAGTGTCTTATACGGTTAACCATATGCCCTGGGTGCCAGATCTGCCCGTGCCCTATGTGTTCGCCGCCGTGGAACTCGACGAACAACCGGGCCTGCGACTCAGCACCGAAATCGTCAACATCGATCCGGAGGCTGTATTCATAGGTATGTCTGTCAAAGTAGTTTTCGAGCAACAGGAAGAGATCTACCTACCTCTGTTCGAACCGCAACTGCCCTAGGCGATTTACCCCGCAAATACCGACTCTCAAACACAAGCTTGTCTGCGGTGATCGCCGCCCTGCTCTCGGGAGTCGGACTGACAATCATTGCAACCTTGTGAATGACCGGGACGGCCAACTAGTTCGGGTTACTGCGATCTTGATTGAGATCCAGCTTTCGTCCTAGGAAAGCGAACACTGCGTCCCAGTGCAGCCGGCCCGGTGGGGACGCCGGCAACAGTGTTTCCATACCGTGCACCCCCCCCTCGGTGACAAACAACTCACAAGCGACCCCGTCGGATTGCAGTCGCTCGGCGTAGGTCACGCACTCTTCATAGAACAAATCCAAATCGCCAATGGTCAGCAAAGTCTCGGGCAGGCCGGCGAGCGATTCCCGGCGTGCCGCTACAGCGTGGGTGGGGGCCTCGGGCAAACCGGGATCCTGTCCCAGGTACCGTTGCCATCCCCCCCAGTTGTTGCGGTTGTTCCACACGAAATGCTGCTCCGCCGTTAAGTCCTCACGTGTGGCGGTGCGATCGTCAAGCATGGGGGCCAATAGCCATTGCGCCACGGGGGGTGGGCCACCTTCATCGAGTAATCGCTGCGCCAGTGTCGCGGCCAGCCCACCGCCGGCGCTCTCACCGGCGACAACGACCCGCTGCGGATCGATACCTAGCTCTACACTGTGCTGTTGCAGCCATTCCCAGCTAGCCACACAATCATCCAGCGCCGCGGGAAAGGCGCTTTGGGGCGCTGAGCGGTAATCGACCGATACCACGGTAATACCCAGGGCATCCACGAGGCGACGGCAGGTAGCATCGTCAGTATTGGCGCTAAAGCACAAATAACCGCCGCCGTGAATCCACAACAGCGCGGCATCGCTTGCTGGGCTTGCCGGCTGGTATATCTTGCTACGTGACGGTCCATGCACTGCCCAACGAACTGTGGTCTGTGCATCCCCCCTAAAGGGGGGTATCAGCTTCACCAAAGCGTTCACCAGCATGCGAACAGGCGGCCAATGATAGGGCAGCGCCGGGATCCAACGCGCCGAACTTTGATAGTCGGGGTGTACTTTATTGAGCTTCATTTCAACCGTTTCCGCGAGCGTAAAAATACTATCTTTGGAGCGACATCACGGCATCTGGCACCAGAATATCACCGTCTGTAAGCTCTATAATTTCTCGACGAATAGCGGGGGTATCAATGAGGGCTGCCAACATTCTGGCGACGTTGCCTCGAGCTACCGAACCGTAGCTAATGGCCAGTCCTGCGTTTACCCTGCCATTACCGTCCTCACTGACAAGCGTTCCGGGGCGCAGAATGACCCAGTCTAATTCCGATTGAGCCAAAGCATTGTCGGCCTGTCTCTTCACTTTCATATAGTGCTCGAAGCCGTCTTTCCTCGGCTGAGCCCGACCCGCATCCATAAAGGCGGAGACCAAATAGACACGCGCTATACCATTTGCCCGGGCTGCATGAACGGTTTTAATGACACCTTCCCCATCAATGGCGGTGGTCCGCTCAGGCCCACTGCCAGCGGCACCGGCCGTGAATACAACGACATCGCAATCCCGCGTGGCTACAGCCAGCTCTGCCACTGACATGAACATAATGTCACCAAGCCACGGGGTAATACCTGCACTCAGCAGTTTATCTGCTTGGTCAGGGCGACGATGCAGCCCTGTCACACCGTGTCCCGCTTCAACCAGCATTGGACCCAGTCTTGAACCCACGCCTCCGGTAGCACCAATAATGAACACCTTACTCATACTTTATTCCGCGTTAGAGACCCAGTAACTGAAGCATGCCTCGACATTGTTTCTGGAGCCTTCTTAAGTGTCTGCGCTGGAAAATACCCGCAGGACAACAACGCCACTAATAATCAGGGCGATACCCAGAATGGCCGCTAAATCCATTTTTTGGCCGAAGACCACTGCGCCCACAATGGTTATCAGTACAATGCCGAGCCCAGCCCACAGTGCATAGGCGACACCTATCGGTATCGTTTGGAGGACAAGCGAGAGAAAGTAGAACGAAGCGCCGTAGCCCGCCATTACCAGCAGCGTCGGCAGCAGCTTGGAAAAACCTTGTGACTCCTTGAGTGCACTTGTTGCTAGCACTTCAGCCACTATTGCGATTGCCAGGTACCAATAGCCCATATTGCTCTCCGAAAAAAACTACGCCGATGATGGCCTTTAAGGCCGCAAAACCGCCTTGATCACTTTCCCCTGCTCAGTGTCTTCGACCGCTTTATTGATGTCTTCGAGTTTGTAGAATGTGATCAGCTTGTCAAACGGGAAGCGGCCCTGTTTGTATAACTCTACCAACCTGGGGATGAATACATCGGGAACACTGTCACCTTCGATGATGCCGCGCAGGCTGCGGCCAAACATAATACTGTTCATATCGATCGCACACTCTGTGCCTACCGGCGATACGCCAATGAGACCACATACCCCGGTCAACGTCAGAGAATCCACAGCTTGCCGGAGGACCTCGGGTATCCCCGTGCACTCCAGCGTGTAGTGAACACCCGTCGGCCTGATTTGATGGATACCCTCGATGGGGTCGCCCCGCGTCGGGTCGATAGCATGGGTAGCACCTAATTCACGCGCCAACTCAAGGCGCGAAGCATTGGGGTCGACGGCGATGATTTGACTACATCCTGCGACCTTTGCCGCCATCACTGCGGCGAGCCCTACAGAGCCGCAGCCAAATATCGCGATACTCATACCCGGTCGCGGATTGAGCGAGTTCATTACGGCGCCGGCTCCGGTCTGAACGCCGCAGCCCAGCGGACCCAATAGATCAAGCGGAACGTCGTCGGGTACCTTAACCGTGTTCTTTTCAGTGGCTAAGGCATGGGTTGCAAAAGAGGATTGATTGAAAAAGTTACCGTGAATAACTTCACTACCCTTGCGCAGGGTTGTGGAGGCATCGCGACGAGTCGCGGCGAAGTTACAACCGTAGAGCTCGTGGCAGTATCCCGGACTGTGTTCGAGGCAAGGCTCACATTCACCACAGGAGAGATAGCTGAGCACAACGCGATCGCCAGGCTTCACCTTAGTGACTGACTCCCCGACGCTCTCAACAATGCCAGAGCCCTCATGGCCAAATACACAGGGTAAGGGCACGGGAAAATACTGATCTCGACACACGAGGTCTGTATGGCAGACTCCAACACCTGCTATTCGTACCAGAACCTCGTCACGGCGTGGCGTCTCTAGGCACAAATCCTCAATATGAAATTCCCCAGACTTCTCGCGTATGACGGCTGCTTTCACGCCGATTGATGCTTCACTTGGCATGGTTTCTTCCCTTGGTAATTATTTGACCCGTTATCTACAAATTTCTTTTCGCACTTTACATGTCATATGACATGCTGAATACTATCATCCGTTCATTTTTGTTATCAATTATGTAAAGCGTAAACAACAAGCATGCATTTAAAAAAGGCAATGGCCGCATTCCTAGTATCAACAGCCCTGGCAATCACGCTTCTTATCCCGAGAGCGGGCCTCGCTGCCGATCCAGATCCTGACCCAGCGAGTTATCCCGCACTCTCGACCCAGCAGATGGGCCATGTGCGCCACATGATTAATTTGGCGAACCAGCTTGATGGCGATTTCTCGCTAATGGGTGAAACTGATCCCGTCTACTATATGAACTTCCACGCATACCAGTTTCAGATTGCATTTGCGCAATACGCCTTAGCTGCTACTCACTATCACTATACGCCCGCCCATCGCGATCTTTACCAAAACGCATCGGCGAGACTGATTCAGAGGATGATCTACAAAGATGTGTGGGACTATTGGGCACATGTGAGCAAATTTGATCTTACGGATCGCACTGAAATCGAAGCCGGTATGGAGGCCATGACCACCTATACCGAAGATGACTGGTACGGCTGGATCGACCCAAATATTAAAAAGAACATTATGTATAGCGGTCATCTTTTACAGATGGTGGGCCTGCACCAAAACTTATTCGACGACAATCGCTACGAGGAACCGGGCTCTCTCACATTTCGCTTCGCACCGGTTGAATATGGCCAGGGTCCC
>CAJQQW010000248.1 GCA_905480565.1 uncultured Halioglobus sp.
TCCGCCCGGTTGTCGTAAACCTCGGAATTGGTGGAGTTCTCGATCTCGATACCGGCCACGTTAAGCGAGACCTGGTTGCGCCGCACAATGATCTTGTTGGATTGGCCCACGTAAACGCCGGCGTCAGAGGCGCCAATCACGATGCTATCTTCAATCAGCACATTTTCTGTCTGCACCGGATAGAGGCCATAGGCGCCATTTTCTTCGCAGGCGCCGCAGGTCCACTCGACACGCAAGCCCCTCATGGTGGCCCCGTTGCTCTGTTTGAACTTGACGCCATCCGAAGGCGGGTTGATTACAGCGAAGTCTTCGAGAGTCACGTTATTACTGGTGACCAACACGCTTTCACCACCGCTGACCTGTTCCCCGAAATCCAGAATAGTTTTGTCGTGGCCTTGTCCGCGGATCGTCACGCTATCCACATCCAGGCTGATTGCACTGGTCAGGTCGAAAACACCTTCCGGAATTTCGACAATATCGCCAGGCTGGGAACCGATCAGCGCCTCCACCAGGCGGTTCTGAAAGTCTTCACCTGCCTCAATGATGACAATGTTGTCCTCGCTGCCATCGTCATTTCCGGTGGCGCCGGACAGGCCGGAGCCCCCATTATTACTGTCAGAGCAGGCGGTGAGCATAGCGAGAGCCATTGCCAGAATGATCCCTCGGAATGTTTGTTGAGCTGCTGTCAAGTTTTTCATTATCATTTAATTCCACCCCAGTGTGGCGTGTTTCAGGGGCGTCCGAGTCTGAACACAAGGTGTGCCGAAACGGCCGCCGTTGGCGATTCCACTGTAAAGTCGCACTTTTTACGATAGTGCCAAGGCTAGACTATCACGTGGAGAGCGCTTGGCCAAAGGTATGAGGCGTGGTTTTGCTCTGGAGAGGCGACTTGCAGGGCCCGCCAGTTTGCCGCAAACTACGGCGCCTCACGGGCGGGCGCTGCCTGCCCTTGAGTACTGTGGTGATCCAGGCGGTCCCCCCGCAATGATAGGTAGTGAACTCCGCCAGGCCCGGAAGGGAGCAACGGTAATTACCGACTCGTGTGCCGGGGTGTGGCTGTCTGGGTCGCCTCCAACACCTGTCTCGGGGCGATGGCTGTTTCTGTCGTTCCTGTGCTGGTGTATCCTCTTCCTTCTGTTGAGCAAGCGGGGCAACCCACCAAATGGGCTATCAGGTATTGGCGCGTAAGTGGCGACCGAAGACATTTAAAGAGATGGTCGGGCAAGAGCATGTGCTGCGTGCACTGATCAATGCGCTGGACAATGACCGTCTGCATCATGCCTATCTGTTCACCGGCACCCGGGGTGTTGGCAAGACGACGATTGGCCGTATTTTGGCCAAGTGCCTCAACTGCGAAAATGGAGTGAGTTCCCAGCCCTGCGGAGAATGCTCTTCCTGCCTCGAAATCGCTGAGGGGCGCAGTGTCGACCTGCTTGAGGTCGACGCAGCCTCGCGAACCAAAGTAGAGGATACGCGCGAGTTGCTCGATAACGTCCAATATGCGCCAACGCGTTCCCGTTACAAGGTTTACCTGATCGATGAAGTACACATGTTGTCAGCCAGTAGCTTTAACGCTTTGTTGAAAACGCTGGAGGAGCCCCCACCGCACGTGAAGTTCCTGCTGGCCACCACAGATCCGCAAAAGCTGCCTGCCACGGTGCTGTCCAGATGTTTGCAGTTCAACTTGAAGCATATGCCGGCCGAACAAATAGTGGGCCACCTCGATAAGGTGCTCACCGAGGAGGGGGTCACCTATGATGAGCCTGCCCTGTGGCTTCTCGCTAGAGCTGCTGCCGGGAGCATGCGTGACGCTTTGAGCCTGACCGACCAGGCCATAGCCTTTGGCTCCGGCGCGCTGACTGAGCCCGACGTAAGGTCCATGCTGGGCAGCGTGGATATGGGTTACGTGTTTGAGCTACTGGAAGCGATCAGTGCAGAAGATCATGCCGGCGTCCTGAATGCGGTGGCCCGCATGGCTGAATACGCCCCTGACTTCGAGGGAACGCTGGACGAGTTATTGTCGGTGATCCACCGAGTCGCTACCGCACAGGCGGTGCCTGATGCGATCGATAACAGTTGGGGTGATGCCCAACGCGTAGCTCAACTTGCAAAGGCGATCACGGCTGAGGATGCACAGCTGTTTTACCAGATGGCACTGACTGGCAAGCGGGATATCGAACTATCTCCTGATCCTCGCAAGGGGTTCGAGATGATCCTGCTGCGGATGATGGCTTTTCGCCCCGGTGTTGTCATTGATGACAATGTCAAAGCGGAGCAATTACAGGGTGTTGATGCGCCTTCTCGCGCTGCCGGGGAGGACGGCGTCCCCGTAAAAAAGCACCTTGAGGCGCCGCTCTCAGCCCCCAGTGATGATCATGCAGCGGCGTCAGATCGAATGGGCACGAGCGGCGAGGGCGTGGTTTCGACGGCGGCTTCAGCCCCCGGCGATTTCGGATTGGCTCATCTGGAGGTGGATAACTGGCACCAGCTGTTCGCGCTGCTTGGGCTCAAGGGTATAGTTCATAATATTGCCTCACACTGTGCATTGGTGAGACGTGAGGGAAGCAAGCTGCAATTTGTCCTCGACGAGGCGCATACGGCACTTTATAACGAGGGCCATAGCGATAAGTTGCGCATGGCGTTGGAGAATTATTTCACAGTACCGATGTCTGTCACGATCGAGGCGGGCAGGGTGCGCGGTGAAACACCCGCGATGCGTCAAGCACGACTGGCCGAGGCGCGCCAGGCAGAGGCGGTTGAGTCGATCGAGAGTGATGCTCGTTTGCAGGCGCTGATTTCCAGATTTGATGGTGAGTTAGATCGTTCGTCGATACATCCAACAGACAGTTAGTGAGGAGGAAAAGGTGAAAGGCAGTATTTCCGACTTGATGAAGCAGGCGCAGAACATGCAGGCCGATATTCAGAAGGCGCAGGAGGACCTGGCGAAAGCAGAAGTCCGCGGTGAAGCCGGTGCAGGTATGGTCTCTGTAGTGATGACCGGTAGGCACGACGTAAAAAGTGTTTCTATCGATGATTCGGTGTTATCGGAGGATAAAGAGGTGCTGGAAGATTTGCTGGCAGCAGCAGTTAATGATGCAGTGCGCAAGGTCGAGGCACAAAACAAGGAAACGATGTCCGGCCTTGCCTCTGGTTTGGATTTGCCACCAGGATTCAAGATGCCCTTTTAAGGGGGCTTTGCCAGCTAATGATCGCCAGTCCTGCATTACAAAAGCTTATCGATGCACTGCGCTGCTTACCCGGTGTGGGGCCTAAATCTGCCCAACGCATGACGCTTCACCTGTTGGAGCGAGACCGTGAGGGTGCGAGTCTATTATCCGAAGCGCTAGCTGAGGCGGTTGATCGTATCGGGCATTGCCGCCTGTGTCGCAATTTTACTGAATCTGATACCTGTGAAATCTGTAATGACAGTCGCCGCGAGCGGAACCTCATCTGTGTAGTGGAAACACCGGCAGACGTTTTGGCGGTTGAGCAAAGTGCCAGTTTTCGTGGGCTATATTTTGTGCTGATGGGGCACCTCTCGCCGATTGACGGGATAGGGCCCGAAGATATCGGGTTAGAAACCTTCCGTCAGCGCGTCATTGACGAGGGTATCGAAGAAGTCATACTCGCAACAAACCCAACGGTTGAGGGCGAGGCAACTGCCTATTTCTTGACCGAGATGCTGCATCCAATCGGGGTGCAGGTTTCCAGAATCGCGCACGGTGTGCCGCTTGGTGGCGAACTGGAGTACGTTGATGGGTCCACGCTCGCTCACGCTCTCTCCGGGCGCCGCCCGGTGGAGTAGACCATGCAACGTGTACTGATAGAATCTGATGAAGCACTCGCGCAACTGTTTTCCCGTGAGACACGCCCCGGGGCTGTCATGGTTGATACGGAGTTTATGCGGCGCAATACTTTTTATCCCGAAGTCGGTTTGCTGCAACTTTGCTTCGCTTCTGATCCGTCGGGAAGTGAAACAGCGTGGTTGGTTGACCCAACGAAAATTTCGGATGTCTCACCGCTGGTCGCATGTTTTGCCGATACGTCGGTGCTGAAGGTCCTGCACTCCGCCAGCGAAGACCTTGAGGTCTTTCAGCGCTGGCTAGGGCAGTTGCCGGTTCCCCTGTTTGACTCCCAACGCGCTGCGGCACTCTTGGGGATGGGTTTTGGGCTTGGCTACAGGGCTCTGGTGCAAGAGATTTGTGATGTTGACCTGCCCAAGGGTGAAACACGCTCAAACTGGTTGCAGCGTCCGCTTACAGAATCCCAATGTGATTATGCAGCTCAGGATGTGACGTGGCTGCTCAGGGTTTGGCGCGAGCTTTACCGGCGTTGTGAACAGGAGGGCAGACTGGAGTGGGTGCTATCCGATGGAAACAACGCTCTGTCATCACTCAGCCTGTCTGAGAGCGAGCCGCATGAAAAAATCAAATCGGCCTGGAAGCTTAACCCGCGGCAGCTCGCTACGCTGGCTGCGGTGTGTCGATGGAGGGAGAAAACCGCCAAACAGCGCAACAAGCCCAGGGCCTGGATTATCGACGACCAGACCTGTTTGCAGGTCGCGTTGAGCCCGGCGATGGTGCCACAGGAACTTAGCAGCATCGACGGTCTTCCTGCGGGCGTAATAAAACATCACGGTATGGAGCTACTTGACTTGATCGAGGAGCAGCGCTCCCTTCCGGAGACAGCTCTGCCGGAGCCGCTGCCCTCTCCATTGAATAGCGAGCAGCGAGGTCGCATGAAGGAGCTTAAGGCGAGAGTGCGAGACGAGGCCCAACGTCTGCGCGTGGAGCCAGAGATCCTGGCAAGCAAGCGAGACTATGAATTACTGCTGCGTGAGGCAGCGGGTGTGGCAATCAGGACGCCGCAGCACTGGTCGGGGTGGCGTCAGGACCTGGTGGTCAAACCATTGCGCGAGTTCCTCGCAGGAACCATCGGGTGAAGCTGCTCTGTGAAATATTCAAGAGCAGTCGCAAAGAGGGCATGTATCTGTATGTTGAAAAAAAATGCGGAATACAATCGGTGCCCGAGAGTTTGCTTGCTTCATTTGGTACACCAGAATCCGT
>CAJQQW010000249.1 GCA_905480565.1 uncultured Halioglobus sp.
CAACGAACACAGCGGTAGACGGTGACCAGCCGCCCCCTCTTTACATCAAACTGCTTTTCGGTATCAACCTGCCACTTGTGGTGACCATGGCGGCACAACGTGTTGCCCTTGTGTTTTTGTTTTAAAGAAGGCTTGCGAAAAGAAAGTATGTCAGCCATTCGGCACGCGTCTAGGACAACAAGGTGCGCCGCAGCGCATCGTCCCATGAATCATGTCGCTTGCGCCTGGCCGCCGCACTCATATTGACTTCGAACTCCCTGTCTGACTGCCAGATCTTGCGAATATCTGCCGGACTCTTCCAGAGCCCAACCCCGAGCCCAGCCAGGTAGCTGGCCCCAGCGACCGTTGTCTCAATCACCCTTGGGCGCACCAATCGACGACCCAGTACATTCGCCTGAATTTGCATCAGCAAGTTGTTAGCCGCAGCACCTCCATCAACACGTAAAGGTCTCATCCGCCTGCCCAATTCGCTCTCCATCACTCGCAAAATATCTGCGTTCTGAAGAGCCATTGCATCCAGAGTAGCTCTGGCGATATGGCCTTGCTCTGTCCCTCGTGTAATACCCGTCAGCGTGCCTCTGGCATCGGGTGCCCAATGGGGCGCCCCCAGACCGGTGAGGGCAGGCACAAACTCAACTCCGCCATGATCAGATACTGTCGCGGCCAGCGCTTCGATATCCGGCGCACTTTTTATAATCTTTAACCCATCCCGCAACCACTGCACCGCAGCGCCGCAAACGAAAGCGCCACCTTCGAGGGCATAGACCCGACGCCCCTCCTCACCCAGCTGCCAGGCAACAGTGGTGAGCAAGCCAGCTTTTGAATGCAACGTCTTACTGCCTGTATTCATCAAGATGAAAGAGCCTGTACCAAAAGTACATTTGGCGTCACCCTCATCAAAGCCCGCCTGCCCAAACAGAGCCGCCTGCTGGTCGCCCGCCACACCGGCGATGGGAATTCCGTCGGGCAATCCGGGCACGCCACGAGTGTGCCCCAGAATCCCACTGGAGGGGCAGATCGCAGGGAGTATCTCCCGAGGCACCTGAAACAGGTCTAGTAATTGATCGTCCCACTGCCCCGTCTTGAGATTCATCAGTGACGTGCGGGAGGCATTGGAAATATCGGTGCCATGCACTTCGCCCCCACTAAGCTGCCAGAGCAGGAAACTGTCGATCGTACCGGCAGCGACCTCACCGCGGCGCAGTGCAGCTTTTATTCCTGTCGTATTGCCCAGCAGCCAGCGGTACTTGCTGGCGGAAAAATACGGGTCCAGCACCAGACCAGATCGACGCTTGACCAAGCCTTCATGTCCGCGCTGCTTCAGGGACTGGCAAAAATCCGTGGTGCGGCGACATTGCCATACGATGGCGTTATTGAGAGGTTCGCCTGTCCGGCGATCCCACAGCAGAGCGGTTTCACGCTGATTGGCGATACCAATGGCCGCGATATCTTCTGCTTTGCAGACTTTCCGCCTCAATAGGGCGCGTATGCCCCTGGCGATAGAGGCCCATATATCTGCCGGACAATGCTCTACCCACCCAGGCTTTGGATATATCTGTGGAAACTCATAGTTGACACTGGCCCGCACTTTGCCGCGCGCATCCATCAGGGCAACGGTGCTGCCCGTTGTTCCCTGATCGATGGCGAGGATAAAGCGGCCCATCGCAGCGCGACCTAACGCCCAAAGCCCTCGACGGCCTTGATCTCGAGATAGTCAGTAAACCCGTGGCTACCCCACTCACGTCCATTGCCGGACTGTTTGAAGCCGCCGAATGGCACATCGAAGCCGCCTGAAGCACCGTTTATATGCACATTACCGGCACGAATCCTGGAGGCGACATCGCGTGCATGTCCGACATCTCCGCTTTGTACATAACCCGCCAAACCGTAGGGCGTGTCATTGGCGATGCGGATTGCTTCCTCTTCCGTATCATAGGGAATCATCGCAAGCACTGGTCCAAAAATCTCCTCGCGGGCGATAACCATGTCATTCGTCACCTCGGAGAACACGGTGGGCCGTATGTAATAGCCCTTGTCCATGCCCTTCGGTCGGCGCGTGCTACCGCAAACCACCTTGGCGCCTTCTTTCTTGCCTGCGTTGATTAACTTGCGGATTTTTTTGAACTGTACCTCGGATACTACCGGGCCCATCGTTGTCTTCTCGTCAGCGGGGTCACCCACGACAACCGACGCCGACACCTTGGCCGCGATCTTTTCAGCCTCGGCCAACTTATGGCGAGGCACCAGCATCCGAGAGGGTGCGTTACAGGATTGGCCGGTGTTGTTGTACATGTGCACGAGACCGCGGGTAACCGCAGTCTCGAGGTCCGCATCATCGAGAATAATATTGGGCGATTTGCCACCCAGTTCCTGCGTTACACGCTTGACGGTTGGAGCGGCGTTCTGTGCCACCAGCGAGCCTGCCCGTGTAGAACCCGTGAAAGACATCATCGCTACATCAGGATGCTTCGACAACGCGGTGCCAACCGCTTTGCCATCACCGTTCACCATATTGAAAACGCCCGCGGGCACGCCCGCCTCATGCATAACCTGCGAAAACAGGTAACCCGACAGAGGGGCGACTTCACTAGGCTTGAGTACCATGGTGCACCCGACCGCCAGGGCGGGAGCCACCTTGCATGAGATCTGGTTTACCGGCCAATTCCAGGGCGTTATGAGTCCACACACACCAATGGGCTCCTTGAATAGTCGGTGGTCACCCAAATCCTCCTCAAACTCGAAGTCCCTGAGCACTCGCAGCGCTTCCTCCAAGTGGCCCTGCCCGGTATAGGCCTGTGCTGTCATCGCCAGACTGGCGGGGGCACCCATTTCCTCGCGAATCGCATTAGCGATATCCGCGTAGTATTTTTTATAGGTCTCTATACAGGACTCAAGCAGCTCAATACGCTCCTGCCTGGTGGTGCGGCTGTAACTTTCAAAAGCGGTCTTGGCAGCTGCAACGGCTCGATTGACGTCTTCCTCAGACCCCAGCGAAATTTGACCACAAACCTCCTCATTGGCCGGGTTAATAACGTCGCAGTCGTTGGGGGTAACCGGATCCACCCACTGCCCGTTGATATAAAACTGCTTGTACTCGCGCATGAACATTCTCCCACTGGCTTAATTGGCAAAGGACGAACAGTGTAAGCACTCTCAGGCGAACTGACCAGTGCCTGAAAGCTTGCTATGCAGTTATTTGCACTAGGCGGCCGGGGTAGATTGGCCTGAGCCCCGGCGGCGCGCTCTGCGTCTCCATCGTATTGTTTCGTAACGGACAATCGCGCAAAATAGCGCACCCTGAAAAGCAGTCGGAGCACCTGCATGGATCACGAAGAAATGACCCTGTTTCGCGATATGACGCGACGCGCCCTCGAAGCAGAAATCGCACCACATATCGAAACATGGGAGGAGCAACACATTGTTCCAAGATCCCTCTGGAACAAGCTCGGCGAAGCGGGCCTGCTGTGTCCAGACCTTCCCGAGGCTTACGGTGCCGCGGAGACATCTCCACAGGTCACGTTTTCCGTTATCGAGGAGCTTTCGCACATGGGTTTTGGCGGAATCGCTACAGGCTATAGCATACACAGCAATATCGTAGCGCCCTATATCGAACACTTCGGTACGGAGGAGCAAAAGCAGCAGTGGTTGCACAAAATGGTCTCCGGAGAAGCACTGGGCGCATTGGCCATGACAGAACCCGGTGCAGGCTCTGACGTGCAGTCTATTCGTACTAACGCCGTTCAGGATGGCGACGAGTGGATACTCAATGGCTCCAAGATATTTATCACCAATGGCATGCTCGCTGATCTTGTCATCGTTGCAGCAATTACCGATCCAGGAAAAGGCGCCAAGGGAACCTCGCTGTTCCTGGTGGATACCACCCTACCCGGATTTGACCGGGGCAAGAAAATCGAAAAATTGGGACAGCATACTTCGGATACCGCCGAACTGTTCTTTCAGGACATACGCCTCCCGGCCAACGCACTGCTCGGCGAACTGAACAAAGGGTTTGTCATCATGATGGAGGAGCTTCCGCGGGAGCGCCTTGGCATCGCCGCACAGGCCATTGCGGCAGCGGAGGGCGCAATGGAAATCACTATTGACTATGTAAAAGAGCGCAAGGCCTTCGGACAAACCGTGGCCAGCTTTCAGAACACCCGGTTTACGCTGGCTGATGTAAAAACCAACATTGCAGTAAACCGAGCTTTCTATGAAAAATGTGCCGACGCCTATACTCGCGAAGAACTGACATCTGAGGATGCCGCTATGTTGAAATATGCGAGCACCGAAATGCAGTGCAAGACAATTGACCAATGTTTGCAGTTATTCGGTGGTTACGGCTATACCATTGAGTACCCGATTTCGCGCTACTATGCCGACGCGCGTATACAACGGATTTACGGCGGCACATCGGAGATCATGCAGGAGCTGGTAGCGCGCTCTATTCTTGGCCGGTAGCAAGGCGTCGCATAAGGTGCGAAGGCAGGCGCGCATAAGCTCGGCACGTGCGCGGTTAGCCGCGTCACTCCTGCATTGCCCCTGCCAAAAGCTCCAGCGTAGTCGCATGCTGGAGGCCCTCGAAGTAGGCCGCCAAAACCTCGTCAAAAATACCGTCGTAATGAAACTGTCCAAACAGCGTCATGCAGGCACGCAGTACAAGCGCATCGCCCGCGCCCAAAATAGATTCAGCGGTCGCATCCCCGGTGTCGAGTAGCAAACGACAGCAATCCTCGAGCCTCGCGCCCAACAACGGGTGCGCGAGGTAGGCTCTTGCCTCATCGAGGCCCGACATCGCATACCGCTTCGCCGCATCACCCTTGAACACGCCAGCCAACGGCGGGAATATGAACCACATCCAGTCAGTTTTCTTTCGGCCGACGTTCAACTCAGTCAATACGGCGTCAATTACCGGTTCCTGCGCATCCACAAATCGCCGAAAGTCGAACTGCTCAGACATATTAGACAAACTCCGCGT
>CAJQQW010000250.1 GCA_905480565.1 uncultured Halioglobus sp.
TCGCCGTCAAATTGCCAGCCGTGGAAGGGGCAGGCGATTCGGTCACCTTTGACTGCGCCGCCGTGTCCCAGGTGGGCGCCGAGATGGGGGCAAAAAGCGTCGAGAACGCGCGCTTCTCCCGATTCCGTGCGAAACAGCACCAGCTCCCGGCCGAAGTACGTCAGCGGTTTAACCTCGCCGACAGAGAGCTGACTGGAGTATTCAAGGGCGAACCAGCCAAACGGTATGGGTTTATCGTAACGTGTTGCCATCCAGGTGAACTCCGTGATAAACAGTGGCCGAGAGCAGCATGATGCCAATAAAAGTTATCGGGCAACCGCGCTTTTATATGCCAAGTGTGTCGCGCCGACGATGATTGTTTTTCCTTTGTCATTGCGGTAGCGAACTGCACTTTGATACTAATTTCACTATGGGAGAATACCATTAACCATCAAAACGCGCAGTCAGGGGCAATGTGTACACTTTTTGATGCCGGCGTGATCGAGGATCCATATCCTTTTTACCGTGAGCTTCTGCAGAGTGCGCCGGTGTATCAGGTGCCTGGCACCGAGGTTTATCTCGTCTCCAGTTGGCAATTAATACACGAGGTGCTCCGGAACCAGAAGGATTATTCCGCGAATCTCACAGGTATATTGATTACGGATTCGGACGATCTCCCAAGCTTGTTTGACCTGTCCCAGTTTGGCGGCACAGTGGATGCCATCGCCAATGCAGATGAGCCTTTCCACGCTGTGCACAGAAAGCTGGTTTTGCCGACGCTCAATACTCGCAGTGTCTCTGCCATGGAAGATGAGGTCAAAATCTGGGTGCGTGCCGCTATCTCGCGGCTTTTGGACGGTGGCGGAGGCGATAGTGTCGCGTTGCTGGCCAATCCTATTCCCGTGAAAGTCATGGCACGACTGATGGGCTTACCGGTTGAAGACGTTGATTTGCTGTTGGGCTGGGCCTTCAGTGGTGGCGATATTCTTGCGGGCACTACGACGCTGGAGCGGATGCTGGAATTGGCCGCGTCTACCGGCGAAATGAAAGCCTACTTGCAATCGTATTTCGAGCTTGCTCTAGCCCGTGGCACGGTGGGCTCTAAAGGGACCATTATCGACGAGCTCGTCAAGGGCGTCCTCGAAAAACAAATCGGTGAAGAGGAAGCCGTGGCTATCATGATCGTGTTGGTCGGGGCGGCAGGAGAATCCACTTCCAGCTTGGTGGGAAGTGCGATACGGCTTCTCGCCGAGGACAAGGTGATGCAGGCGCAGCTTCGGTCAGATTCATCCCTCATTGAGTCGTATATTGAAGAAGTGGTTCGTCTTGAGTCTCCTTTCAAGGGGCACTATCGGGTGGTACTCAACGAAACTACTCTGGGTGGCGTGAACCTGCCGACAGGCGCGCGAGTATTTCTGCAATGGGCTGCGGCCAACCGTGATCCCTCGATTTTTTCCAAGCCTGACATGCTTGATCTCGCGCGTCGCGATGGTGGCGAGCATATTGGTTTTGGCTACGGCATTCACTTTTGCGTTGGGGCCAGGCTGGCACGTATGGAAGCACGAGTAATTCTTGAGGAGCTTCTGGCGGCGACGAAAGAATTCAGCTTGAGCGAGTCCGAGCCAGTGAAGCACGTGCCCAGCATCTTTGTGCGTCGTCCGGAGTGCCTGCACCTCGTCGCGACGCAATCTTGAAAGGATGATTTGTCTTGTAACAGGCGTTGTCAGGAGTTGATCATTCCCGAGTACTCGTTGTGATACTTACACGGTTCGCCCAAAGAGTGTCGCATTTTGGAGCATTACAGCTTGAGCAAGGCCCGTTTATTGGTGTGGTATCGGAAGATCGATAAGGCGCGTCATTGACGTTTGAGCAGGAAGGTGATGGCCTCGCTCAGCGCATCACATTCCTCGCTGATCGCTTTTCTTGTTCGGTTGTTGCGCGGGTTGATTTCGTCGGCCATGCCGCGTAGTGCGGCGAATAACAAATGACGAGCGACCTCGCTGTTGCCTGTTGTTATATTCTGGTCGTCTAGTAGTCGCTGCCAAAAATCCGATATTTTTTTTGCCCATCGGTTGAGTTGTTTTTGGCCATTGATTGATGAGTTATCGTCCTTTCCTGCATTGCGCAAAATCGCAAGGCTCACCCGGTACTCCTTCTTGCTAACAAGGCCCCATATCACCTCTATTAGCTGACGTACCCGCTGATTAAGGTCGTGGCCCTGCAACGTGGTTGCGGCCAGAGTGCTTTCGAAGTCTTCAAAGATGTGATCGATGACTGCCTGCAGCAATCCATCCTTATCACCGAAATGGTATTGCAAGACACCCCAGCTGACGCCTGCCTCCTCGGCAATGCGATTGGTATGTGCCGCATGAAAACCTTCGCTGTAGATGGCGTCGATAGCAGCGCTGATAACCTTGTCGCGGGTGATCTCACGCTTGCTGGGCTTTGTGACGGAGGGCATGGTTTGACGGTTGGAATTACCAGATCTTTATAGACAACGAGACTATAAAATAGTGGCAACTATAAAACAATGCCTATATATTTTCGCGCAGTCAGGACTTTCTCCTGATCGTCGTTTGACATGTTAATCCTTGCGGGTGGCGTCACTATGACAGCGCATGATTTGTTTGAATTTAACCGTTTGAAGCTGGCACAGCTTGGCCGTGAAATGATGCTGTTTTCGCAGTTTAATAGCCGCACGGGTTATGCCGCTTTACGTATGAATCATGGCGACGAGGCCTATCAGGTGATTGCGATTGATAACTGGATGGGTGCGAGCCCGGTGTACACCCGTCGTATGCAGAAAGCGATGGGCTTTGCCGGTGACTCGAGTGTCGAAACTATTTTCAAGGGCCTGCAGCTTGAATGCGGTTTTACGCACCAGTATTTTGATGTGCGTTTTGCGGTGCAGTCGCCAGAGCAGGGCCGGTTTTGGCTGAAAAGTTGTGGCGCATTGCTCGAGACCGAGCCGCGCGGACCAGATGCGGTCAGGACGATGTGTCACGATATCGAGGATCCAACCTTCAATGCCACGGCGGTAGCGACCAATCCGCGAGCCCGCATGACGCCGGTTCATCGTCCGCCGCGCGTGCCATCGAATCGGGTACCTCACTGTGAATGGCTCGTCCACATTGATCCGCAAGCTATGCCGCTGGCGGAACCCGAAAGTGCACTCGCGATGAGTGCAACAAAGCTTGCCTGTATTGTTCTGGAGCGTTCTCACAGCAATACTTCCGGGGGGTTGGAGGATTACAGTGGCGAGATGCATGAGCAGCTCCACCTGGAGCAATTTTCCCAGTCGGCTTTATCTGTCATTTGCCGCGAGCTTGCAGTGCAGGTGCATCTGCTGATTACGGCTATGATGCGCTCAGTGGCGGCCCACTATGGTGAGACCGCTGCGTTAGCCGTGGCTGAATTCCAGATGGC
>CAJQQW010000251.1 GCA_905480565.1 uncultured Halioglobus sp.
CCAGGCGTTTACCATATGAAAGCTCCAACGAGCATCCATATCGTGCCACACAATATCGTCTGCCGTACCATTTCGTGGCATTACACCAAAGTGTGCTCCGCGGTCCGGCTCCCAAGCCATGGGAACACCACTCTCAATCGCACGCTCCAGGTTGAACACCAGTGGGTAGACCGGAAAGACAACATAATTTTCCGTCACAAAGAAATCATGAGCAAAGGAGGGAAACGGCGCCTCAATCATTTCGCTTGTGATGAGATTGCCTTCCTTATCAGCCACGTTCAGGCGTAAAAATTCAGAAAATGGCCCCTTTGCCTGGTTGCCGAAGAAGATCATTTCTCCGCTCGCATGATCAAACTTCGGATGCGCTGTGATCGGCCCATCAATCATACCGTTGTAATCGAAGTTACCCAGCGTAGCCAGGCTATCCGGGTTCAGCTCTACCGCAATTGTTCCTTCCATCAGCGCGAGCAGCTTGTTCCCGTGCCAGACAATATGCGTATTGGCGGTGTTGTAGTGTTTGTCGGCCACAGAAGGAGCCGCGTTCATCGGGTTACCCAATACGCCGAACAAGGATTCGCCTGCCTCGCGCTCCAGTTCGTATTTCTCGGTACGCACCCAGCGGTTTTTCCAGGAAACCCGGCCATCGCAAAATTCGAAGCGCTGTATCATTCCGTCGCCGTGAAACCAGTGGTACTCAGCCCCGTCTCTCGGTGGGTATATCGGATCGGGGCCATTACGGAAATAGACTCCCTGCAGATCGGCGGGCAACTCTCCATCTATCACTAAATCCGGGGCATCACATTCAATCCCCGAGGGCGCCATCGATCCACTGAGAAAAATATTGTCTGGAAACGGCTGTGTCATTGTCGATCTCCCACTGATTATCTCTGCGCCTGATAGCCTGTGTTTAAAAGGCGACTACGATTAATGCCATTGATTGTTCAAACATCTACTCTGCACTGTGGCAAGCCAGGGAGCGAAGGTCAAGGCTGACGGCAACAGCCACGGAAACGGCACTGTTCCAAAGCCGAAAGGGGTCACGCGCGCTCTTTTGTCCTGAATATCGACACGGTTTAGACTACACTTCTTCGAGACAGACGGCATATTACAGTTGCTAGGCGGGGAATGGCATTCGCTCAAGCCCGCAGATGAAGGAGAAATAATGACACTCGATTCAGCGACTTACTCTCTCGGCGCTATTTCTGCGGACTCTCATATCTCTGAAACAGAGGACTGCTTTCGTGATATCGACCCTGCTTTTGAGGACAAGCGCCCACGAGCGATATTTGACGATGAACGCGGTGCCATTCTGGAAATTGCAGATCTGGACATCAAGGTACCCATGGGACTCATCTGCACTGCAGGGCGCGCACCGGAGCGTTTCTCCGATCCGGTCGACTGGGCAGAATTGCACCCAGCGGGTCATGACCCAAAGGCGCGCCTGGCCATACAAGATGAAGAGGGCATATCCGCAGAAGTGCTTTACCCCAGTCTCGGCATGGTGTTGTGCAACCACCCGGATATCAACTACAAGAAAGCCTGCTTTGACGCCTACAATCGATGGCTGGGTGCGTTCTGCGAGACCGACAGCGATCGCCTCATCGGGATACCCATTCTGTCCATGCGATCACCCGGTGAGGCAATAACAGAACTCGAAGCGGCGCACGCAATGGGGTTTCGCGGTGTTATGCTGCCGGGTCACCCCGAACGGGAGGATTACGATCACCAATGTTATGACGAGTTCTGGCGTCTATGTGTCGATCTGGGCATGCCCGTCAGCTTTCATATACTGACGACCAAAGATGGCATCATGGAACGCGTGCGCGGCTCAAGACTCGTGCAACAGATTGTTACAGTGCGCGGTCTGCAAAACATTATCATGATGATGATTCTCGGCGGGGTGTTTGATAGGCACCCCGCGCTGCAGGTGGTGTGCGTGGAATCCGATGCGGGCTGGGTGCCACACTTCAAGTTCCGTATGGACCATGCGTATGAAAGACACCGCTTTCACATGCACTCACAAGCACTACAGAAAATGCCCAGCACCTATTTTGACGACAATATCTACGTTACTTTTCAAGACGATTATAGCGTCAAGCAAGTCAAGGGTGGCCTCAATCTGGACCGCGTCATGTGGGCAACAGATTTTCCTCACAGTGACGGCACTTATCCAGAATCGCGGCGGGTCATGGCTAGCGTAACCGAGGGTATGACAGCGAAAGAGCAAGCCGCACTGTTGTGCAACAATGCGGCACAACTTTATGGCATTGAGGTGCTATAAAGCGCCCCAAAGTACTTTTTTAACATACTGCCCTTCGGTGTCTGCCTGTGAAACGTGCATGTCTTTCGAGCCAACGAGATCACCAACACGACCGCAAGTAGAGCGATCCACCTGTGTGGGTGTGCTGGAGCGGCACTGCACCCCCCCTTAACGCCTGCCAGATAATAGCGACGAAGGTCTCGTTACTTCTTGAACTACTTTTCGGTCACACGGGCTCAACGTAAAACTGCTGGTAGTACTTCCTTACCTGGTGGATGGGGCCGTCGCCGTCACACAGGACCGGGTTCTCGTGAAATTTTTTGTTTTCCCAGATAGGTACGTCCTGTGCGTGTTGACGAGTAACCTCGCCAATAAACGCTTTGGCTAATCCCTGCGTCGCCTCAATCCCTTCTTCAAGAATTTTGAAACTGAAGCGCATAGTCGTCTCGTGATACTCGTGATCAACTGGCGTACCGGTGACGATGATCAGTGTTTCGCCAATACCCTTGAACCTTGTCACGCCAATACTCCCACCATGAGACTCGATATTGACACTACCCTTGAGATCGCCCTCCCTCGTAGTAAACGTCAGCCCCTGAAAGGCTCGCATAATGTGGCCGTCAAAGGTAAACGTCTTTTCAGGTATTTCAGGCGTACCATGCACAAAGTGGAAGTGCGCTGAATCCACCACGTTCTCTGCCATTTCCTGTGGATGACTGCGTACTCGTGCAGTATGGTAAATCGGTTCCATCCAGCCTTCTGCGCACCAATCTTCGACTTCGGGCACATCCCACCCCGGCGCTTCGCCGTTTGGGTGATGCCAGAGGAACACTATCCCGTTTTCTTCACAGGTCGGATAGGTTTTAACCCGGGCCTTCGCAGGAATTCGCTTCGCATAGGGAACATCAACACACTGGCCACTGCCATCAAACTTCCAGTGATGGAATGGACAACGCAGGACATTGCCCTCGACAATACCGCCAAAGCCAAAATGAGCGCCCAGGTGCGGACAATAAGGATCGACACCGTGGACTTCACCATCCTCTGTGCGAAACAGCACAAACTCTTTGCCAAGATACTGGACTGTCTTTACGTCGCCGGCAGCAAGTTCCTTGGATTCGAGCATACGAAACCAACCAAACGGCAGGGGAAGAGGAATTCTCTCACTCATAAAAAGGATGACCTTCAGGACACGCGGTATACTGCGCCGACATATGTGCACACACAGGATCAATCTGATCGAAGTATAGCCCAGTTTCTTTGGGCTGGCCAAGGTTTATAAGACAGGTGCCTGATGATAATATTTTACCGTGCGCAGCTGCATTTTCGCCACTTTTTAAGGATGTAACCAATGGACAAGCCATGGTTAATGGGCATTGATCTCGGTGGCAGCGGCGCGCGTTGTGTGCTGCTAAACAGTGCATCCGGAACGCTGCACAGCGCCTTCGGAGCATGGCAATTTCCACCACAGGAAGGCACTTTTGGCACCGGTTACGCTGTCGATCTGGAAAACGTGTGGCACACCGTTGGTAATGCCTGCCGGGGTGCACTGAAGAAAGCAGCGATCAATCCTGCTGCTGTTGCTTCCGTTGGTGTAGCGGCGATGCGC
>CAJQQW010000252.1 GCA_905480565.1 uncultured Halioglobus sp.
AGTGCCATTGAGCACCAAGGATGCACCCTCACGCGCACAGGCCAGCGCGAACTCCCGACCGAGACTCCTTGACGAGCCGGTGATCACTATCCGCTTTCCGTCGAGCCTACCCATAATTTGCTCTCTCACATCGATATTGAACGCCACAATATGCCATGTGGCAGTGTTCCCCGGCAATCAAGCCGACGCAAATAGAATAGAGTGGCACGATTGGTCTCAAGTGTTACAAATAATCCTGCTCGCACTTACGGTCTCACGCTTAACTACCCTATGCAGTAAAAACCGTCTTATCCAGCTAGAAACCAACGCCCTTAGTGAAGCCACCGTCTACCACTACGTTTTCACCGTTTATCCAGCTCGCGACAGGACTACAGACAAACACTGCCACGTTCGCGACTTCCTCTGCAGTACCCATGCGGCCGGACGGGTGGGCCAATCTGTCGCGCTCATAAAGATCAAAATAGTTTTCTTTGATGCCCTCCCAAGCACCACCCTCAAAATATATCGGACCTGGAGAAATACTATTAGAGCGAATACCTTTTCCGCCCCAGTTCTGGGCCGGCTGTGCTGCGTGATTTACCGTTGCCGCCTTGATCGCACCATAGCTCGGACATACAGACATGTCGTGATGCTCAGACGCGGTTACAGTCGCTACCTGCAATACGGCGGCAGCATCAGAGGCCTCAAGCCAAGGCAGCGCCGCAGTAGACATAACCACTGAACCCATCATGTCCACTTCAAAACTATTTCGCCAGGCCACTTCGGTCCAATCTACACTGGCAGAAGCGCTCGCGTTGTTTACTACTATGTCAATGCCGCCCAAGGTCTCTGCAGCTTGTGTCACCCAAGCTCGCAGCGCGTTATGTTCCGCTGAATCCACTACTGCGCCGTATACTTGTCCCTTGCCATTCAGCGCAGCGAGGGCATCATCTACTCCCCGCTGCCCCCGTGCGAAAAATGCAACTGACGCACCTTCTGCAAGAAAACGCTCTACAATTGCGAGGCCGATACCCCGGCTCGCACCGGACACGAGCACTCGCCTATCCTTTAATCTCATGTCCATCGACGGCATTCTCTATGCTTTGTGAAATGGTTTACCTATAGTAGGTCGATTATCCTTCCTTTGCACAGGGCACGTTTATGAGTATTCCTAGAGTTATTTATCTGGCTCTCACCCTCTTTGGGTTAATACTTCCCTGGTACTACAACCTTCAGTACATGACAGAAACCAGCGGCGCCTTTAATATCGTCGACTTTATGGCGGCAGCAGCGTCTACTCCCGCAGGTCAGTCACTCGGCTGGGATCTTGCGATTGCCTGCATCGCGGGTTTGATCTGGATGTTTCTTGAATCGCGAAAGCTGGGCATGCGTTTTTTCTGGATCTTTCCTGTTCTTACGTTTTCAATCGCCTATGCTTTCGCATTTCCGTTATTCTTATTTTTCCGTCAGGGCATTTTGGAGGCACAGCAAGAAAAGGAGCCAAATGCATGAAAGATACCCCTCATCACACCCGCGATCTCTCCGGTCAAATTGCCTTAGTTACCGGTGCTGCACGCCACCGCGGGATCGGTCGCGCAATCGCTTTGCGGCTCGCTCAAGATGGCGCCGATATCGTCATCTGTGGCAGGCCCAAGGCGCCTGAAAGCTTTCCCGACAACGAAAAAGAGATAGGCTGGCAAGGAGTCACGTCCCTGGCTCATGAAATCGAAGGCATGGGGCGCCAGGCGCTGGCTCTGGACTGCGACGTAACGAACAAGGTACAAGTCATCAATATGGTTGAGGCAATACGCGAAAGGTTTGGTCGCCTGGATATTATCGTCAACAACGCCGGCGTTCCGAGTAATGCGGGAGCCTCCCCCATTCTTGATACCGACGAAGATATCTGGAACCACACGATGAACGTCAACGTGAACGGCGTTTTTTTGGTGAGCAAGTACGGCGGCAGATTAATCCGGGACTGTGGGAATGGCGGCTCTATCGTGATGATCGCTTCCCTGGCAGGCCGCGTGGGTCTGCAAGACTACGGGGCCTACTGCGCATCAAAATTTGGGGTGATTGGTCTTACACAGCAACTGTCCTTGGAACTAGCCGCGCTTGGCATTCGAGTGAACTGTGTTAGTCCGGGATCACACGATACCGACATGATGGATGGCACTATCGAAAGAGCAACCGAAAAGTACGAGTTACCTGACGGTTCATTCCGAGAACAACTGGAGAATTTTATTCCCATGGGACGACAAGGTAATGTTTCTGAGCTTGCCGCGGTCGTCTCTTTTGTCTGCTCATCCGATGCCAGCTACGTCACAGGGCAAACTATCAATGTAGACGGTGGTGCCCGTTTGGACTAGGCACCAGTGACGCGCAGGAGCGCGATAATTATGTCAGAAGAGAATAAAAAACGGGTTGTTATTGCGGGGGCGACAGGCTACCTGGGGAAATACGCGGTAAAAGCTTTTAAAGAACGTGGCTACCGGGTGCGTGTATTAACGCGAAGCCGGGAGCGCTTGCTCGAAGCTGGGCCCTTTACAGCACCAGCACTCAGCGAAGACGACATGGATGATATTTTTATCGGCGAGGTTACCAAGCCTGAGACGCTAGAGGGACTCATGGATGGCATTGACCTCGTGTATTCCTCAGTCGGTATATCCCGTCAAAGAGATGGACTCACTTTTGAACAGGTTGACTACCAGTGTAACCGCAACCTGATCGACCTTGCGGTGAAGGGAGGCGTAAAGCGTTTTGTCTACGTCTCTATGGAAGGAGCGGAGAACCTTATGCACCTGGCAATTACACAGGCTCATGAAAAAGTCGTCGCCGAGCTGCAGCAATCGGGGCTGGACTACCGGATTGTGCGTCCCTGTGGCTATTTTTCAGACATGGGTGTGCTATACGATATGGCGAGGAAAGGGCGTTCATTTCTGGTTGGTGAGGGCACCAATCTGATGAACCCCATTCACGGCCGTGATCTCGCAGAAGTTTGTGTCGATACAGCGGAGGGCGACGAACTGGAAGTTGCCGCCGGCGGCCCGGACATAATGACCCAGCGTGAAGCCGCTGCACTGGCTTTCGAGGTGGTCGGTAATCCGGTTAAGATAACAGTGATCCCAATGTGGTTCGCTCGGGGTCTGGTGAAGCTCATTAACCTGCTTTCAAAACAATTCGGCGATCTGGCTGACTTTATCGTTACCGCAGGCGAGATCGATGGCGTCGGGCCTAAACGCGGCACCACCACACTGAAAAGCTATTTCGAAAGCCTGCACCGAGACGCATAGGCGAGGGCGACGCCGCTATTCGGGCAGCGCATAGGCGACATAACTACTGCCACTGGGTTGCCCCAGCTTTCCACCACCGGCAGCGATCACGATGTATTGTTTGCCATCAATCGCGTAGGTTATCGGTGTGGCAAATCCTGCCGCTGGCAGCACTGCCTGCCACAGTTCCTCACCCGAGTGCTTATCGAGGGCCCTGATTACTCGATCCGGCGTTGCCGCAATAAACAGCAGATCACCCGCTGTGACAATCGCGCCACCGTAGTTCTCAGCACCAAGCCCGGACTTGCCCTGCTCCAGCATCCGCGGGTAATCACCGAGCGGTATCTGCCACAGTATTTCTGCCCGCGACAGATTGATCGCAGTGAGGGTACCCCAGGGTGGCCGCGAGGCAGGAAAACCCTCCGGATCAGTCAGTTTCTGGAAGCCCGCATTCAGGAAAGAAGGCTCCGATCCCGCCGCGACTTTCGCACCCTGACCCTCCGAATCCTTCTCATCCGCGGCATATACATGCCATAAAATGGCAGCCCTGGCATACCATGGAATCTGTCCGAAAGCAGGCATTCTGCCTCTTCCTTCACTCACAATGCGGTAGGCTTCGAGGGGAGACATTCTGTCGGACAATTGCTGTAACCCAGGAACCGAGACGCCGTCACCGCGTAAATCTGCGCCGTGACAACCTGCGCAAAGAGCGAGGTAGCCCACCTCTGGCCCCATACCCAGGTCTTTCGGAACTGCCGTCAATTGCAGCAAATAGGGCACCTCGTTGCTATTGATATAAAGTACTTCACTCGACTGGTCCCATGCCGCGCCACCCCACTCGGCACCGCCATCCATGCCGGGGTAAAGCACCATACCCTGCGTGCCCGGCACCATGAACAAACTGCCCTGATCGAGTTTGTCGGTGCGCATTTTCACCGCCTTTTGCGTTGAAAGATTGCGATCCGACGGTACGAACACCTGTTGCGCATAGGGTGGCGGCATCACAGGTAGCGGCTGACTGATAGCCGGTTGTTCCCCCGGCACCGCCTTACCTACCACCGGCTCCTCACGGATCGGAAAAAGGGGCTCGCCGGTCTCGCGGTTAAAAACGAACAAATGTCCGGTCTTGGTTGCCTGAGCTACTGCGGGGATGTTATCCCCGTCCCGGCTCAGGGTGATCAGGTTCGGCGGAGACGGAAGGTCCCTGTCCCATAAGTCATGTCGTACAAACTGATAATGCCAAACGCGCTCACCCGTCGCAGCGTTAAGCGCTACCAGCGAGTTCGCAAACAAGTTGTCGCCGTGACGATCGTCACCGTAGAAATCAAAACTGGGGGAGCCTGTGGGTACGAATGCGAGTCCCCGCTCTTCGTCAATCGCAATCCC
>CAJQQW010000253.1 GCA_905480565.1 uncultured Halioglobus sp.
AGCAAAAAATATCGAGGGCATGGTGGCGTTTTGGCGTGGAGTAGAAATAGTCAATTGAGTAGCGACACGTGATAGATAGGGTGTATTGGCGGCTGGAGCAGCCCAGGTGCTGAGCGGTTTCGGCCACTAACTGTGACAGCCAGATGAAAGGTCCGTGCTCACTCCCTGACTATATTCTTTTGCAATCATTCCGGAGGCTTTTATGAAATGGTATCTAGACGCATTAAAGAAATATGCAGTATTTGGAGGAAGAGCACAGCGTAAAGAATATTGGTTCTTCGTTCTATTCAATATCATTTTTTCTATTGTACTTTCGATGTTTGATGGTCTAACTGGTACGTTAAATGCGGAGACGGGCTACGGACTTCTTAGTGGACTATATACGTTGGCTGTGGCGATTCCGGGCATTGCGGTATCTGTGCGTCGGCTACACGATACTGGTCGAACTGGATGGTGGTTTTTTATACTTCTCATCCCCGTGATAGGTGCCATTATTTTTCTGGTCTTTATGTGCTTCGATGGTGATGAAAATGACAACGAGCATGGCCCTAATCCAAAACATCCCTTAAGCAGTTCAGTTTAATCAGCTGGTATAGTTGGCGTCTTACATAGTGGTCAGATTAGGAATACTCGGCCCTATTATTCAAGGCGTTAAGCACATACGGCAGTGCTCGGCGTACTTGCGCTGGTAGCCATTTTTAGTACAGCATTTGCGCCCAGTGGTGAGAAAGAATATGTTGTTTAGCTCATCACTGCGAATCGACAGATCGCCTGTAACGTCCGTACGCCTGCCGATCTCAAGAAAAAGCCCTTGATGCTTTCACGTCCTGGCAGCGGTGGCACGACCTATTACAACTGGCTTATTGATGGCCTGGGAGCAGCAGGCTACGGAGTAGCAATTCTTGACTAACTGGAAAACTATACAAGAAACAATGTCATCAATGAAAGTATTTGCTTCCGGAGTCGCCCTGAGAATATCAGCCTGCTGTGTCTTTCGTAGTTTTAATGCCATACGATGAAACAATAACATGAATCTACTCGAAACAAATCGGACATTGGGCGCACACATTGAGTTCACTACCAATTGTAATTTGAAATGCGTGTATTGCGCCGTTCAAAACAAAGACTATATCGGAAAAGACCTCGACCTTGGCGCCATCGAATTGTATATAGAGCAGCTAAAGTCGCGTAATGTCCTTGAGGTGACAGTTAGTGGGCACGGTGAAACGACCGTGATTGAAAACTGGCACGTTCAGTGTAACTTGCTTTTAGAGCAGGGTTGTAAACTCGACATTATTACAAATCTTTCGAAAAAACTGTCAGCAGATGAGATCGATACATTCTCTTCGTTCAATTTCATTTTGGTGAGCTGTGATTCGGTACACCTAAAGACTTTTAGGGCCTTACGAAAAGGGTCCGATCTTCGAACGGTGCTATTCAATATTTCCTGCATTAGGGGTAGAGCGAAATCCAAAGGGCGGCATCCCCCGATGATCGGATGGACCTCGGTCGTTTGCGATAAGAATGTTTTGGATCTGGTTGATCTCGTAAATTTTGGACTCGCCTTTGGTGTCAGTTTCTTTTCTTTTTCAAATGTTGTGGCGTACGCGGAAAGCGTCGGCGAAAATAGCTATATGCACATTACCGAGATGCCTGATGAGGAGAAGGCTTCAATTCCAGGGGTTTTTCAAGAACTAGAAAGAATACTGATAGACGCAAATGTCGATTACGAGATAACGGCAGGAATAAGAGAAAGCATAGAAAAAATTAAGACCGGTCAGGTTCTTCTCACCAACGATGAAAAAGAATCGATGCCACAAAATATTATATATCGTGAAAAAAACCCTATTGCAAAAAGTCTTACTAGGGATTGTCTCGATCCTTGGGATCGAGTTCTGCTGAGACCGGGCGGTACGATACATCCGTGCTTTGTTGCAGAGGAAAGCGTGGGCTCATTGAGCAAGGAAAGACCTTTGAATGAAATCCTTAATGGACCAGAGATTAAGCGCTATCGACAAGGTATTTTGACGGGCGATTTGGTTCCTGCTTGCAGAGATTGTCACTGCAAGGCGTGGGTTTCTATTCATGAAATGGAGAAAAGAGTAACGGAATATCTCCTCGAATATGACGAGCCCGCTCGATCTGGCGTGACTGAAACGGCGAAAACGTTCTTGATACATTTTAGGCGTAGAGTACTTGAGAAAATAATTGCGTCATGTCAAAAGCTTCTTCGCTGACAGACGTTGATAGTAATCAATTCGCTGAAGGATGAAAGTAATAGGCGATAAGTTCGTTGACGAAAACTCCGACAGCGGCTGCGGTGCTCTGGCTGGCGATTCATATGGACTGCGTACTTTATGACACAGCGTAAGTTTGTAATTGGCTCGGTGGAAGCCTGCTATGCAAAAAAATAAACGGTTCAGACGGGTGTTTCTCCATGTCGGGCTTGGCAAAACTGGTACGAGTACTATTCAAAGCTATCTCGCTACCAATGCGGTCCGTATCGAACGCGATTATGATATACATTTTCCGCATGTCTTCGATCTGGCAGGGCCGTTTGACGGCAATCACTCACAACTCTTACGAACGATCTCCAGAAGTGAGGTAGAGCATTCAAGCACCCATACGTATTTCGCAGGGACTAAAGTGAATGGTATGGCGCTCGGAGCGGAGGAGGTGCGTTCCAAATTCGATAGCGGTTTTTCTGATTCTAAAGCTACTCAATTATTAATCTCGGCAGAGGCAGTTGGTCATTTCAACGCCAGACAACTGCTGTTGTTGTCATCGTGGCTCTGTGAGTATTCCGACTCCGTTGTAGTGATTGCCTGCATTCGCCACCCTGTGGCAGCGCTTTCGAGCGAGATCCAACAGCGCTTGAGATTTGGAGCTGTGCTGGAGGAATTGTATGAAAAACCTCCCTGCTATTCATTCAGGGAATTGCTGCCCAGGCTTGAAGCTGCGTTTCCCGGCAGTGAAATGCTACTTTACGATTTTGAGGACGCTTCCGGTTCTTCATCGGGCGTTGTCGGCACGTTCTTGCAAAAAATCGGAATCGAGGAGGATCTTCGTGGCGACTTTTCTGGTCGAGTAAACCCGAGTATGAGCCAGCACGGAGCAATGTTGTTAAGTGCGCTCAATCAAGCGCGTTCCTCTGGAAGTGCAGCATGTGTCGACGAAGGTCTTACTCGCGGAGATGTTGCGCCATTTCTTAAGATTCCGGGTAGAAAGTTTCAGGCCGTTCCGCGAGCGTATGGGCGTCTGGAGCGGCTAGTTGAGAAAGATCTTCTCTGGCTCGAGCAAGAACACGGGGTAAATCTAACGTGCAGACCGATAGACACGCATGCGCAGGGGTTTATTTTCAGCGAGCGTTGGTTGGCGAGGCTTGCTGTTGGCATATCGGCATGTCACGTAGCTTTTCGTCGATTTCGTGCATTAGGTCGACTATTTTCGGAGAAGGTAAGCCTACGCCCTTTAAGCAGTAAGAAGTGATTACGGAGTTCCATCATTAATTCCTCTGTTTTTTTAGCGAGCGTTGAGGCGTTTTCGTACGTGATAAGCGATTTGCGCGTATTGCTTTGCTCGTGACCGGTTTGTTTGGGGGTGCTTCACAGGTGCGTAGAGAGCGTTTCTGTATTCTCATTGTATTGTGAGAAAAGGTTTTGAGGCATATGATTGCCTGAAGGCGTGAATTTTTCTCTCGCTAGCTCCAGAATAGTTTTTGCAATAAGCACTATCTTGCAATAAAAGAACGCAGTATTCTGCGCTTCGGTACGGTTCATTCTCGCGTAAAATCTGAGAGAAATGTATTGTCGGAATCCTGTTTTCTTTGGTGATACTCTTACGATAAAGAAACGGTCGCGTACGATCAGGTGTGTATATTTGATACCAAAAAAATACACTAGCTATGTATTTTCATTTTTTATGGCGTTATTAATGTCCTGCGTCATGTCGTTCTTCATTAGTGTTTTTAATGTCGGGACGTTCGATGGGATTTTTTCCATTTGGGTTAAAGCATGGATACTGGGTTTTTTAGTAGGTTTTCCTGTCGTCCTGGTCGTCTCGCCCATTGTGAAAAAGCTAGTGGAAATCCTGGTAGAGACTGACGACTGATAGTTCGGAGAGAAAACCGGTAAGGGTTATAGAAAAATTGCGGTTGTGAGCTAATTCAATCGCATTGTTATCTATTATTTTAATTCTTTTGTCGGATGCTGCTGCAATAAAGCCAATATCATCAGAATGCCCCATCGGGACGGACAATATAATCGTCTTTTAGAGAAGAAAATATGCTGAAAGAGTTATTGCTGTATATACACATCGCCGCCGGTTTCTCAGCACTGGTGGCGGCATTGATTGCGGCGTTTAACAAAATGTTCGATCTAACCCACAGTTGGCACGTGTACAGCGGAAGAGTTTTTTTAGCCGGCATGATCATAATATTACTAACTGCGGTACCGATCGCCCTAATGACTGGTGATGTTTTTCTATTACTTGTTTCAATTTTCAGTGTTTATCTGGCTCTCTCGGGCTGGAGCTATGCAAGAAATCGGCAAGGAACGCCGGCTCCCTTGGATTGGCTACGTGCATTTGGAATGGCCGCTGCCTCCCTGGTCATGGCGTTGTACGGGGCTGACTTACTGATTTCCGGTGATACAAACGGGGTGACCATGCTCGTATTTTCGAGTATTGGTGGCTCACTCAGTATTAGTGATCTAAAAATTCAATATGCAGGAGGTGTTACCGGAAAAGAACGAATCATACGGCATTTGGCGATGATGCTTGCAGGGTTAACCGCAACAGTTACTGCTTTTCTTGTCGTGAACTTTACGTTCGATCCAGTCTTTGTTTTATGGCTTGCCCCCACCGTGCTGATTACTCCTGTTATTATGATTTGGAGTACGAAAATAAGAAAAGAAGCCATGCCCAGGGGAATACCGCGGGATAGCGTTTAGCAGAGCATTGAATAGTACGGTTCGCGGAGTCAGACGTGGCAGATGCAGAGGCAGAATACATGAGTGATATTAAACTTTCGACCGATGAGACGGACCGAATCATAGGTCGCATCAAATCGTATTTTCATGATGAACTTGATCAAGAACTCGGGAGCTTCGAGGCGAATTTTCTGCTGGAATTCTTTGCAAAAGAAGTTGGGCCCCATTTCTATAATCGTGGGCTAGCCGACGCTCATATGTTGGTCACAGAAAAATCCGAAGAGATTGGTTATTTAATTCAGGAACTGGAAAAGGCGTGTGTTTAGCTTGGATCTCCTGGGCAGTATTGCGACCTCGTAATT
>CAJQQW010000254.1 GCA_905480565.1 uncultured Halioglobus sp.
ATTTCCCGGCGTATTGAGGGAGACGAGCGCACCGAGCTGAAAGAGGCGCTGGCAGCACTGGAAATCCCCAATGGAATGGGCGTCATCATCCGGACTGCGGGTGTGGGCCGGGAAGCAGAGGAGCTGCAATGGGATCTGAACTATCTTTTACAGCTCTGGGAGGCAATTTCAGAAGCCGCGGACAGCAGCAAGCCCAAGCAGCTGTTATACCGTGAAAGTAACGTCATTATCCGCGCCATTCGCGACTACCTGCGAGATGATATAGGTCAGGTGTTGGTGGATTCCCCGGAATCCTATAAGCAGGTATGCGACTTTGTCGAGCAGGTCATGCCGAAATATATCTCTCGCATACAGCTTTACGAAGACAACATACCTCTGTTCAATCGCTATCAGATCGAAAGTCAGATCGAGACTGCATTCCAGCGTGAAGTGCGGCTCCCCTCCGGCGGCTCGCTTGTAATAGATCCCACAGAAGCGCTGGTATCTATCGACATCAACTCTGCCCGTGCCACTCGCGGCAGCGACATTGAGGAAACAGCGCTTAACACCAACCTTGAAGCCGCCGACGAAATTGCCCGGCAGCTGCGATTGCGAGATATGGGTGGCCTGATCGTTATCGACTTCATCGATATGCTGGCTGCCCGAAATCAGCGAGCAGTCGAAAACCGGATGCGCGATGCACTCGATATCGACAGAGCCAGAGTTCAGGTCGGGCGGATATCCCGTTTTGGCCTGCTCGAAATGTCGCGGCAACGTTTGCGTCCTTCCCTTGGTGAGACAACGGCTATCGTTTGCCCGCGTTGCACAGGCCAGGGCACTATTCGGGCGACCAAGTCACTTGCACTGTCCGTTCTTCGACTACTGGAAGAGGAAGCCATAAAAGATAGCAGTGCAGAGGTGCGCGCTGTTGTACCGGTGGATGTCGCAGCGTACCTTCTCAACGAGAAGCGTGCAGATCTCGGAGTCATCGAGCAAGAAACGAAAACGCGATTGCTGGTGATTCCCAGTCCTAATCTGGAAACCCCTCACTTCGAAGTCAGCCGGCTGCGCACAGAGGAGATCGACGGCGAACACGAGGTAAGTTACAAGGTTGATATTCCTGCTCCGGAGCCCGACGCGACCAGTAACATTCACGCCACTCCCGAGGCAGTGCCGCAGGCGGCAGTTCAAAGCGTTAAACGCCAGGCACCTCAGCAGACGCGCTCCGCATCTGTCGCGCCTCAGGCTACTCAGGCAAAGCAAGCCAATAAACCGGCGGAAAAACCGGCAAAAGGTCTGTTTTCGCGCATATTGAGCAGTATGCTTGGCAGTGCGTCTGCTGTTGCTCAGCCGGAACCGGCAACGCCCGACAGCGCTGACCAACAGAAACAACCTCAGGGGAAACAGCAGGAGAAAAGCTCCCGATCATCGAATCAACGCTCATCAAATGGCCGCAACCGCAACCGTAACCGCAATCGCAGGCGCGGCTCCCAAGACGGCCAGCAGCCTCGCTCTCAGGAACACAAAGACGGCGAGCAAGGCGCGCGCAGTGACAAGGACTCCCGCGGAAACAGGCCTCAACAGAAACGAGAGCGAGCAGATAGCCGGCAGGAAAAGGAGCGGTCCTCCGAAGCAAGCACTGAGGCAACTGAAGCTAATCAGCAAGCTCGACCGCAGGAGAATCAAAACAAACCTCGCAAGCGCCCCAGTGAAATGAAGCGGGGCGAATCCCAGCGACGTCGTCGCAACCGAGGTCGCAGGGAGGACACACGAGATCCAGCGCAAACCAACAACACGACACAAAAACCTGATGTCGCGTCGCTCGCAAACCAAGCGCCGAACCAAACTGAGGGTCAGGACGCGCCGGACCTTGTAACAGACGCGCCCAAGCCCTTGGCATCGGCATCTGCATCGTTGCAGGAAGCAGCGAATGAAGCTCCTGCAACTGCATCCCGCTCCGAGTCACCCGCTGCAGAGACCACTGCAGCATCTGACCAAGCTCCGGTTACAGACACTGCAGAAAAAGAGATTCCTGCGGCACTTGAACCCACTGAGCCGACGCAGCCAGAGGCAAAGCCGGTCGCCGCACCCGCGTCAACAGATGGGCTTACCTCTGACGGCCGCGCCTGTAACGATCCCAGGGTGAAGTCAGTGCCCATTGTTGAATTGAACATCGAGACATCTCACACGCCTCTGTTTGGCACGTCAGTAGCGCCACCTGCAAAAGGCGGCGATACCAATATAGCGCGTGCCGACAATGATCCACGAGGTCCAAAAGACGATTCTGAGATAGCTCAAGTCGCGAGTAACTCATAAGTCGAGACACAAGCCGCAGCATTTTGCTGCGGCTTGTGTCTAATCTTTATGGCTGTATAATCTCGATCGCCCCGCGGGGGAGACAGAAAATTTCATGTGGTGGGCTGGCTGAGTGGTCGAAAGCGGCGGTCTTGAAAACCGTTGAGGGTTTATCCCCTCCGTAGGTTCGAATCCTACGCCCACCGCCATACAAATCAAGGGGTTACAGAAATGTAGCCCTTTTTTTTCAACAGCACAAAAGACTCCTTGGCCCATAAATAGCCCACTGGAGAAGCACAATGGCGCAGATACGCACCATCAAAGGGAAGCAGGGAACCAAGTACAAGGCAGTCATCAGAAGGACTGGCTATCCTGACACCTACCAGACCTTCAGCGATGAGCAGGACGCTAAGGACTGGGCCTACAAAGAAGAACAGGACATCCGTGACCGCAAGGTAAACCCGCACCGCCTGGCGCAGAGAAAGCGCCTCATGGATGCTGTTGATACCTATCTGCCCAAGATTGCCGACACCAAAAACTACAAAGACACCAAGCGCCTCTGTACCTGGTGGAAGGATAAGCTAGGCACGAC
>CAJQQW010000255.1 GCA_905480565.1 uncultured Halioglobus sp.
ATGAGGGTTTCCTCGGACAGCCCCTTTAATGATTTTGACAGGCTCGTCACAAGCCGCTTGTATCCTGGGCCTTTCTGGCCTTTTTCCATGTTGCGTTGCTGGCGCAGGAGGTCGGCTAGAATGGCAGACGACTCGCGCAAATCGCCGCGGGTGAGACCGTGACGAATACGTTCTCGAGCCATGCCAACAATAGAAAATCCCGCAATCAGTGTGCGGTCCAAATCAAAAAATGCGACGGACGGGCTATTCTGCATTTGACCGATCGTTGCCAGATGGTGGTCTAGCGTGTGAACAGACATGTTTCTCTCCTGCGGTGGAACGCGTGGCAATGAGCGGCGTACATTACGGATGAATCATGACGGGCAGATGACACTGACGTGGCACGTGTTGAAAATCAGACTGCTCGCCTCCTGGCAGGTTTAAAGCAAGGATTGAGCCAGTGTCCCAAAAGTGATGTGATCAGTGGGTTCGCACGCTGCATCGGTGCGGCCGACCGCATATCGACAACATGCCAGGCCGACATGACACCCAGCGGCGCACCAGAATGAGGCGCGCTCGCGCCCCAACAGAGCAGGTAGAACGAGAGTGTGCTTGCGACGTGTTCATCGCCACCGCTGCCGCCGGAAGACCAGCGAGTGGCGGTGCCGTTCATTGTCCACCGGCGCCTTTGATGATCTGCTTTATGGTTCGCTTGCTAAAGGATGTCTTCTGGCGAGGGTTGCAGTTCGTCGCCCGTGAGCCAGTTCCGCCATAACAGGGCTTCGCGCCGGTAAGTACGGCGTTCTGCTTGGTCCAGCTTCACCGCGCGCAGCAGGTTGATCAGCCATCGATCCGGTACCGTTGGCAGCAGACCTGCGCCCGGGGTACAGCAGATGTGGTGCCAGTGCAGGTGTCCATTTTTCCAGTGCAATACCTCGCCATTGGGGGCGAGTGTGTAGGCCAGCTTCGCCCCCCCGGGCAATGGGCGTCCCTCACTGATGGACCGCGCGACGATAACAGCTGTGTGGTCATGCGGTCGAGCCAGTGAGATTAGCTGCCGGTAATAGCGCGGTGTCCGCAGACCCACATCGAATCCAGCCAGCGCCAGTTGATGTTGCCTTATACCCTCGGGCAAAGGGTGCTGTGCGGTTTGGTTCGTGCCGCCCTGGAACTGTGGATACCACGGTTGCACTGACAACGTGGCCGCGTTAAAAAAAATGTTTGCCAGTTGCTCAAGCCTCTGCTCGGCCTGATCGTTAGCCACAACGTGGGTGTGGTAGCACCACGTGCCTGCGCTAGATTCCCAGTGTCGCGTGCTATAACAGTCGCGCTCGTCGCCGTGCTGTTCGCGTTGGCCGGCGGCGAGTTGTAACAGCGCCCGCGCGCTGGCGGGAGCTTCGTCTGCAGCCAGCTGCAGGCTCAACTCGGGGCTTTGTTGAGTCTTTCTCACGGAGTCACCGGCTCCCGACGGCCACGGGCAAATGACCGACCTTGACCCAGATGAGTGTGTCCTCCTCTGCGTGGGGATGATGTTCGCTGAGGTGTGGGCTGCGGATCCATGTCCCGGCGGGGTATCGCCCCTGCTCATCGATCAGTTCACCGGAAAGCACGAAAATTTCCTCGCCGCCGACGTGACGGTGCCTGACAAAGCGCTCTCCGGCGGGCCAGCGCACCAGCGCGACATGCTCTGTCCCATAGTCGTGTAGCGAGAGCACCTGCAGGTTGCCGGAGCCTGGCCTGAACGGGCTCGCATGGGTGTCAACTACGACATGTCGCGTATCGCCATGCTGGAACTGGTGAAGCTTGACCAGGAGTATACAACCCTGCTCACTGAAGGGCGCGTGTCGATAGCCGGCGGGGTTGCGGAAGTAGGTGCCGGCACAAAAGTTGCCGCTGTCGTCAGAGAATACGCCCTCCAGTACCAGTATTTCCTCACCACCCGGGTGGTCGTGCGGTGAAAAAGCCGCGCCTGGTTCATAGCGCACGACGCTGGTGGCATGCCCGCGCTCTGCTTCCTCACGCGCAAGCGGCTTGCGCCACACGCCGGGCATGGAACTTCTGGTCCACTCAATGCGCGCGGTGTTTATCACGACTCTTTCGTTGAAATTCATATTGAGCATGAATGCACCTGTTTTACGCGATAGCTGACTATCCCCTACCTGACATCGGATCGTCAGGGCATAAAAAAGGGGCAGAGCGGAGTTTCCTTGCATGGAAACCCTGCTCTGCCCCCCTGTAGGCGTTTCGACGCGCTAAGATTAACTCTCGTCGAGGAAGCTGCGCAAGTAATCCGAGCGCGTCGGGTGACGCAGTTTTCGCAGTGCCTTGGCCTCAATCTGTCGGATACGCTCCCGCGTGACATCAAACTGTTTGCCCACTTCCTCCAGCGTATGGTCTGTGTTCATGTCAATCCCGAAGCGCATACGCAATACTTTTGCTTCCCGCGCGGTAAGGCCCGCGAGGACTTCCTTGGTAGCTTCCTGCAGGCCCTGCCCGGTGGCGGAATCCACGGGGGAACTGATTGTATGGTCCTCGATAAAATCACCCAGATGGGAATCTTCGTCATCGCCGATAGGAGTCTCCATGGAGATGGGCTCCTTGGCGATCTTGAGTACCTTGCGTACTTTGTCCTCAGGCATGTCCATGCGTTCGCCGAGTTCTTCCGGTGTCGGCTCGCGGCCCATTTCCTGCAGCATTTGGCGCGATATCCGGTTCAGCTTGTTGATGGTCTCGATCATGTGCACCGGGATACGGATGGTGCGTGCCTGATCAGCAATGGAGCGCGTTATCGCCTGACGAATCCACCAGGTGGCGTAGGTCGAGAACTTGTATCCCCGTCGGTATTCGAACTTGTCTACGGCTTTCATCAGTCCAATGTTGCCTTCCTGAATCAGATCCAGAAATTGCAGGCCGCGATTCGTGTACTTTTTCGCGATAGAAATCACCAGGCGCAGGTTGGCTTCGACCATTTCTTTTTTGGCGCGTCGTGCACGGGCTTCGCCCATCGACATGTTGCGGTTGATCTCTTTTATCTCGGTAACTGTAAGGCCGACTTTCTCTTCTATTTGTGCCATGCGGCGCTGCAGGCGCTGAATTTCCGCTTTTTCGGCTGCAAGCTTGGGACCATAGGTTTTTTTACGAGCATGCCGCGCTGCCCAGCGCATATCTGTTTCAGAACCCTGATAGGAGCTGATGAAATCCTTGCGTGGCATGCCGCATACCTTCACAGCAATGCGCATGATTTCCCGTTCCTGATCGCGAATACCCAGCAGAATATTGCGCGGCGAATCGGTCAGCGGGTCAGAGACACGGGGGGTGAATTTGAAGAACTTGAACAGGCTGCTCAGTTTCTCCATTTCCTTGATGGTGGTTTTATCCTGCCGACCTTTGGCAGCGATCGCCTTCTCGGTTTTGTTGTGCTGACGCTTCAGTGCGGCGAAGCGCTTTTTGGCCTCAACCGGGTCCGGGCCAGTGTCTACTTCATCGTCATCGTCGTCATTGGACGCGGCGGGTGGCGCTGCTTCGGCCGCTGCCTCGGCGACCTCGGCCGCAGAGGGAACGTGCTCGGCGGGGTCCAGGTATCCGACCATGATATCGCTCAGGCGACGCTCTTCTTTGGCGACCAGGTCGTATTCGTCCAGCACTCTTTTAACTGATCCTGGGTAACAGGCCAGAGCGGACAGCATTTCCCGGATGCCTTCTTCGATCCGCTTGGCGATCACGATCTCGCCCTCACGGGTTAGCAGTTCCACTGTGCCCATCTCGCGCATGTACATGCGCACCGGATCTGTCGTTCGGCCTGCTTCTGTTTCCACTGCGGCCAGTGCCGCTGCCGCCTCGGCAGCGGCGATGTCATCTGCTGAAGAATCGCCCTCCGTCATGAGCAATTCATCAGCGTCCGGTGCAGCTTCAAACACCTGGATGCCCATGTCATTGATCATCTGGATAATATCTTCGACCTGATCCGGATCGGAAATATCCTGGGGCAGGTGATCATTGACCTCTGAGTAGGTCAGGAAACCCTGTTCCTTACCTTTCGCGATCAGATCTTTTAGTCTGGACTGTTGATGGGCAGCATCTGTCATTGAGCCAACATCCTGAAATAGGGAAAAAAATTAGCCGGGGATTATACCCGAAATTCGCGGCGCACTGACACAAGAAGTCGGGATATTTCCAATAAAGTGGATCATTCCGGCGATAAAATAGCCCCGATCTGCGCTTTATTTAACGTGGGGACGGTCATAGGCTAAAACAAGTGCACCGGTGGCCTGATTTGGCCTGTCGTTGCGGGCCGCTGAATCAGTCAGCAGGTTTGTTGCGCTGCGCATCCCTCGCCAGTTTCTCCTGCAGCAGCTCCTTGAGCCGCTGCTTCTCCGTGTCGCTCACATCAGCGTAGTTGGTGACTTTCAGTTTGTCGACCTGAGCGGCTAATTTGTTTTGTCCGGGCAGGTGCGTCAGGGCCAGTAATGTATCGGTGAACTCCTGTTCGATGCCAGTGGCAGGAATCAGTCTTTCCTGTCCTGCCAAACGATTGAGCAGGTTGCCCTCGGGGGTTCCATACCAGTGCCCCAGCAACATTGCGGTGCTGGATTCCGGTCGTCGTTGCAGCAGTTGCAACAGGTCTAAAAGCAGCTGACTGCCCTCCAAATCCAGCCCCTCCAGTTGCTCTGAACTGATCAACCGGGCCATGTTTGGTTGATGCAGTAGTAGGGCAATTGCGGTCTGAACAAGGCTCGAGTAACCCTCTGGTGTGGGTCGGTGCCTGAAGCTGGGTGGCGTTTCGCGCGAGTGCTCGGCCTCTGCAGGGGGCACCTCATCGAGGTAGGGCGGGGGTGATTCTGCACCATCTATGCTATTGTCCTGCGCTATCTCCGTATCTATGGGAGGGACTTCCAGTTGCATAAGGCTGGTTAGCTCCAGCCCGGTGCGTTCCGCCAGAGATTGATACATCAACTGTCGAAACACGCCCTCGGGTAATTGCCTGATGTAGGGCAGGGCCTGCTTGCTCATGCGAGCGCGACCCTCCAGGCTGTCCAGGTCCAGGTTTCGTGAGGTGGACTCAAACAGGAAATCCTCCAGCGGGACAGCCTCGGCCATTAGTTGCTCGAAGGCCTCGCGCCCGCCGCTCCGCACCGCGTCATCCGGGTCCTGGCCCTCCGGCAGGAAGAGGAAGCGCGCCTGGCGCCCATCCTCCATGCTCGGAAGTGCAGCCTCCAGAGCCCGCAGCGCGGCGCGCCGGCCGGCGGTATCCCCGTCAAAACAGAATACTACCTCCGGGCAGAGTCTGTAGATCCGCTCCAGGTGGATCTGGCTGGTGGCCGTGCCCAATGTAGCCGTGGCATACGTGATGCCATGTTGGGCGAGGGCGATGACATCCATGTAGCCCTCCACTACCAGAATACGATCCAGCTGGCGGTTGTTCTGGCGAGCCTCGTAAAGTCCGTATAGTTCGCGGCCCTTCTGAAAAATTGGGGTCTCCGGGGAGTTCAGGTATTTTGGTTTGTCGTCTCCCAGCACCCGCCCACCGAAAGCGATAACCCGACCACGGCGGTCCCGAATGGGGAATGCCACCCGGTCGCGGAAACGATCGTATACTCTCCCCGACTCGTTTTTAACCAGCATGCCGGCCTTGATCAACAGCGCCTGTAATTCCTCGCCGCCACCGAGAGCCGGGTGCAGGCTGTCCCAGCCCGGGGGGGCGAAACCCAGGTTAAAATCCCGGGCGATCTGGCCCGACAGGCCGCGGCCCTTAAGGTATTCAATGGCCCGCGGCGCATCGCTGTGCTGACGCAGTTGCGCCTGGTAGAAGAGTGACACTTTCTCCATCAGCGCGTACAACGGTTTATTACTGTCCTCACGCTGCCCCGTGTCGCGACCGTCTCGGCTGGGCTCCCGCGGGACCTCCATACCGGCGCTACCGGCTAAATTGTCTACCGCCTGGGGAAACTCCAGGTTGTCGTATTCCATGAGGAAGGTGAGCGCGTTGCCACCGGCACCACAGCCAAAGCAATAGTAAAACTGCTTATCCGGGTTCACGCTGAAGGACGGACTGCGTTCCTCGTGGAAAGGGCAGCGGGCGGAGTAGTTCTTACCGGACTTTTTCAGTTTTACACGGCGGTCGATCACCTCGACAATATCGACGCGATCTAGGAGATCATCCAGAAATGACTGTGGTATGCGTCCGGGCATGGCCCTACCGATGACAGCGGGTTAACACGCTATTGAAGCATGTCGCGAGGTAAAAGTTTAGGCCGCAATGGAATGGTCGATGCCCAAGTCTGCACCGGCGCTATCAATCAACCGGTGAGCTTTGCCTTAACCATCTGGCTGACGGCACCCATATCGGCGCGGCCAGCAAGCTGGGGTTTCAGTTGACCCATTACGGGTCCCATCGCCGCCATGCCGCTGGCATCCGCCGAGGCAATGGCCGCGTCGATCAGATCAGACAGCTCCGCCTCGCTCAGTTGTGAGGGGAGAAATTCCTGTATGACGGCGATTTCGGCGTTTTCCTTGTCAGCCAGATCGATACGGTCTGCGTCGGTGAACTGCTGTGCAGAGTCGCGACGTTGCTTGACCATTTTATCGAGTACGGCGAGGGCGCGCGCGTCGTCCACGTCTATGCGCTCGTCGACTTCAATACGTTTGAATTCCGCCTGGATCAGCCGCAGGGCAGTGAGGCGGTCTTTGGCTTTGGCTTTCATGGCGGCTTTGGTAGCCGCCTTGATGGACTGGGTGAGAGAGTCTTCGCTCATTGGGTGAAGACAGCGGTCTCAGTAAAGGCGGACGCGCTTGCGGTTCTCGCGGGACAGCTTTTTCAGGTGACGTTTCACCGCAGCGGCGCCAGCGCGCTTGCGCACAGTAGTCGGCTTTTCATAGTGCTCGCGCTTGCGAACCTCGGCGAGAACGCCTGCTTTTTCACAGGATCGCTTGAAGCGCCGCAGCGCCACGTCGAAGGGCTCGTTTTCCTTGATCTTGATATGGGGCATTTAGACCTCAATTCAGTAATTCAGTGCACCGGGGGCGATTCTGCGTCGCTCACAATCCCCCGACTCCTTAAAGGGCGCGCATTCTAGCCCGTTGGGGGCCGTTTTGCAAAGTGCTTCCGAGGCGCTCGTTTGACGGGATGTGTCGCGGTTGCGGGGGCTATGCCACTGCCTGGGGCACCGGTGCAGGCTCCGGGGGTGATATTGGTGCGTATATCCCCCTTTTTTTGTCTGGTTCGCCGCGGGGGCAGCCAGTATCATGCGCCAATTCGATAGCGAGGGTGAGATCAATGCTGGTGCTGGGCCTGGAAACCTCCTGTGACGAGACAGGGGTAGCGTTGTATGACACCGGCGCGGGTTTGCTGGCACACGCCCTGTTTAGCCAGGTGGATATTCATGTGGAGTATGGCGGGGTGGTGCCCGAGCTAGCCTCCCGGGATCATGTGCGCAAAGTTCTGCCGCTGGTGCAGGCGGTATTGCAGGATTCCGGGCGCGATGAGCGGTCGATCGACGCCGTCGCCTACACAGCCGGACCCGGCCTCGCGGGGGCACTGATGGTCGGCGCTACCCTGGCGCGGGCGCTGGCATGGGGCTGGGGTATCCCTGCACTGGGTGTGCACCATATGGAAGGCCATTTGTTAGCGCCGATGCTTGAGGAGGAGTCCCCTCCGTTTCCCTTCGTAGCCTTGCTCGTATCCGGCGGGCATACTCAGTTGGTGCGCGTAGATGCGATCGGACGCTACCGGCTATTGGGTGAATCCCTCGATGATGCCGCGGGTGAAGCGTTCGATAAAGTGGCGAAGATGCTGGGGCTGCCTTACCCCGGCGGCCCGCACGTTGCCCGACTTGCCGAGCGCGGAGACGCCTCGCGATTCGATTTTCCGCGGCCCATGGTAAATCGTCCGGGGCTCGATTTCAGTTTCAGTGGTCTCAAAACCCACACCCTCAATACGGTCGCCGCCTGCACCAGTGACGGCGAACTCACGGAGCAGGATCGCTGCGATATTGCGTCAGCCTTCGAGCAGGCGGTGGTTTCGACTCTGGTAATCAAATGTCGTCGAGCGCTGCGGCAGGAAGGCTTGCAAACATTGGTAATGGCAGGTGGAGTAAGCGCCAACCGCTATTTGCGCGCGGAGCTGAAACGCGCGCTGGCGAAGGAACAGGCAGCGGTGTTTTACCCGGCACCGGCATTTTGTACCGATAATGGCGCCATGATTGCCTATGCGGGTGCGCAGCGTCTCGCGGCCGGTCAGTGCGATGAGGCCGATGTTGCGGTGCGCCCGCGTTGGCCGATGGAAGAGTTGCCTCCTGTCGATGCTGTCGGTGCGATGCAATGAATACGGTATACATTCGCGGATTGCGGGCGGAGGCGGTGATCGGCATCCACCCCTGGGAGCGTGAGATTCGTCAGGCCCTGGTGCTGGATTTGGATATGGCGAGTGATACGCCTCGCGCCGCGGCGACCGACCATATTGCAGACGCTCTCGATTACGCCGCGATTGCCGACCGGGTTACGGGGCTGGTTGAAGCCAGTGAGTATCAGTTAATTGAAACGTTGGCTGAGGCGGTGGCGCGCGCCGTGTGTGACGAGTTTGATGTGCCCTGGCTGCGCCTGCGGCTCAGCAAGCCTGATGCGGTAGATGCGGCAGATGACGTGGGTGTAGTGATTGAATGGGGCGAAAGCACTTGAGTCAATCCCGGGTATTTCTGGGCATAGGCAGCAATATCGAGCGTGAGCGCTATATCACAGCCGGATTGGACGCGGTGCATGAGTTGTTCGGCGAGCTATCACTCTCGTCGGTTTACGATTCCGCTGCGGTGGGTTTCGAGGGAAAGCCCTTTCTGAATCTGGCGGCTTGCGTCGTAACGACGCTGCCCCTGCCTGATCTTGCTCTGGCGCTGCGTCACATTGAGCGGCTGCACGGGCGTCCCGAGAATGCGTCTCGCTTCAGTTCCCGGCAACTGGACATTGATATTCTCACCTACAATGAGGAGATCGGTGTCATCTCGGGCGTAGAGCTGCCTCGCGGGGAAATACTGGAAAATGCCTTTGTGCTGCGCCCGCTGGCCGAGCTTGCGCCAGAGGCGTTGCACCCGGTGCTGAGGCGAAGTTACGCTGAACTCTGGGAGGAGTTCGACCAGACTTCACAGCCTCTTGAAAAGGTTCAGTTCAGCTGGCGTGGACGCGTTATTTCGCTGCCTGCCTGAACTGCTCAAGGGCCTCGATGCGCGCTCGCCGGATTGCCTCGCCGATGGCCTTGCCGGAGAGCGACTGGGTATCGAATTGCCGAGCGTTGACGGCCACTGTCGCGTCTCTGGCACGGCGCAGGTAATCTACCTGTGGGTATTGCCTGTCCTGCAACCCTAATCGTCCGCGGGCATCGGCCTCGCACGCCAGCAGAAAAGATTCAAAGCGCTCTGGGCGCCGTAAGGCATCTGCCGCGGTGAGCAACTTCAACAGCGTCTTGCCGTTCAATTCCAGGGCGCGGTGAACCAGCGTATGGTACTGGCATACCGCGCGGGCCAACTCGATATAGCGGCGAGGAGGGCGCAGGCGTTGACAGGCGGCATCCAGTAAATCGAGGCCGCGCTGTTCATGGCCAATGTGGCGGGGCCATTCATCTTCCGGCGTTGTCCCTTTTCCCAGGTCGTGTGTCAGCACGGCGAAACGAATATCACGCTCATCAGAAATCGATGCGGCCTGTTGCAATGCCATGAGCACATGCAGTCCGGTATCCACTTCCGGATGGTGCGCCTCGGGTTGCGGCACGCCGAAAAGGGCATCCAGTTCAGGCAACAGCTTTGCCAGTGCCGCGCAGTTTCTCAGCACCTCAATAAACACCTCCGGATTGCGCTCACCCAGAGCCCGGTCCATTTCTGTCCACACTCGCTCTGGAGGGAGGTGGGCCAACTCATCCTGCTGCACGATATCGCGCATCAGCTCCAGAGTTTCAGGGGCAACGGTAAATCCCAGATGGGCATAGCGAGCGGCGAATCGCGCGGTGCGCAGTACGCGCAGAGGGTCCTCTACAAACGCCGCTGACACATGGCGTAGAACACGACGTTCCAGATCCTGTCGGCCGTTAAAAGGATCAATCAGACTGCCGCCCTCATCCCGGGCAATGGCATTGATCGTAAGGTCGCGCCTTTTGAGATCTTCTTCCAGGCTGACGGCAGGGTCACAGTCTACTGCGAAGCCAGTGTACCCGTGCCCGCGTTTGCGCTCTGTGCGAGCGAGAGCGTATTCCTCTTTGGTATCCGGGTGCAGAAATACGGGAAAATCCTTGCCGACCTGTTGGAAGCCCCGTGTCAGCAAGTCCTCTGGTCGCGCACCGACCACCACCCAGTCGCGCTCGGCGACCGGGTAATCGAGCAGGCTATCGCGCACTGCGCCACCAACAAGATAGATTTCCATAGCTGCAGTGTACCGTTCCACCTGGTCTGCGTCATGATGTGTGCGCCTCCTGGCACTTTCCATCTTCACAGTGGCAACGGGTCCACTGCCCGCTTTCGAGGTGGTAAAGAGACAGGGCACCACCCCAGACACAGCCCGTATCAAGAGCTATTGCGTGGGGATCATCCGTGACCCCTTCAAGGCTGGCCCAGTGGCCGAAAAGAATGCGGTTCCTGGCGGTCTTGCGGCCCGGGTGATCAAACCACGGGATCATGGCGGACGGGGATCGACTGTTTTTTTTCAGTGGTGGCGCTTTGCTTTTGAAGTCAAGGGTGCCGTCTGCACTGCAGTAGCGCATTCGGGTGAAGTAGTTTGTGATGACGCGCAGGCGCGCGGTGCCTGCCAGGTCATCGGACCAGCAATCCGGCTGGTTGCCGTACATATCGGTAAGAAATGCCAGCTTGTCACGGCCCTGCAGGGCAGATTCTACTTCGCGTGAAAACGCGAGCGACTGTTTGACACTCCACTGGGGAGGGATGCCCGCATGAACCAGAGTATAGTTTTTTTCCCGATGAACGAGGGGCAGGCTTGCCAGCCAGTCCAATAATTCGTCTTTGTCCGGTGCATCGAGAATCGCGTCGAGAGTGTCCGACGAACCGGGTTTTCGAACCCCGGCCGCTACCGCGAGCAGGTGCAAATCATGGTTGCCCAGTACCGCCACCAGTTGATCGCGCATGCGGTAGAGAAAACGCAGTGTCTTCAGGGATTTCGGCCCGCGGTTGACGAGATCACCGACGCACCACAGGGTGTCTCGACCGGCTTTGAAGGAGACGGCGTCGAGAACGCATTTGAGGGGCTGCAGGCACCCCTGTATGTCGCCAACGACATAGGTGGCCATTAGTTGAGCGCCGTTGGGGTATGCAGGGAAAAAGCGGGAATTGGCACCTCGAAAGTGGGCAGGTCTTGCGGAGAGATGTCCAGTGGCTCTCGTACGACCATGAAATAGCGGCCCTCCATATATCCCACAGGCGTTTCCAATGTCGCACCACTGCTGTAGTGAAACGAGTCATTGGGTGCAATGACGGGCTGCTCACCTACGACGCCGTCCCCTTTCACTTCCTGCACGCGACCTCCGGCATCAGTGATCACCCAGTGGCGTGACATTAACTGCACTGGCAGGTCACTACCGTTGCTGATGGTAATGCTGTAGGCGAAGGTATATTGATCGTCCTGGGGGCTAGAGTGTGCGGGCAGGAACGCGGTTTTCACGTGAATTCCCACCAGTGACGGCTTGAAGGTTTTATCAGACATCGATGGCATTGGTTATGCTGATCAGCTGCTCCAGATCGAGTGTTTCGGCTCGGGCGCCGGGGTCAATACCCAGTCTTTCCAAGTCCGTGCTATCTATAATTCCTTTCAGGTTATTGCGCAAGGTCTTACGGCGCTGGGCGAACGCGGCTTTGGCCAGTTTGCCAAGCGCAGCAGCATTACAGTCTGGCCATGGCGATATCTCCCGAGGTGTCATCCGCACAATGGCGGACTGTACTTTTGGTGCTGGCCGAAACGCGCCCGGAGGCACATCGAAAACATGTTCCACGTTGCACAAATACTGGGCCATGATGCCGAGACGCCCCCACTGCTTGTTGCCCGGTGTTGCCGCAAGTCGCTCTACGACCTCTCGCTGCAGCATAAAGTGCATGTCTTTGATTATTGCACAGTCCTCGAGGAGCTTGAAAATCAATGGCGTAGAAATGTTGTAGGGCAGGTTGCCCACCACCCTCAGTTGTTCCCTGTCGTCGGCCTCTATCAGGGAGTGGAAATCAAAATCGAGCGCATCGGCGTGGTGCAACCGGAAACCTGGTTTGAGGCTGAAGGCAGCCAGTAGTCCAGGGATCAGATCCCGGTCGAGTTCTATTACATCCAGCGCGCAGTCGCACTCGAGCAGGACGCCGGTCAGAGCACCCATGCCGGGGCCAATTTCGACCAGGCGTTGGCCGTCCAGCGGGTGTATTGCCTGCTTAATTTGCTCGATGATAGCTTCGTCGTGCAGGAAATTCTGCCCGAAGCGTTTACGTGCCCTGTGCTGTCTGGGTGCCCTGCTCATGTGTTCCATTGTAATACGTGTGGCGGGTATTAATACCGACGACTGGTTCTGATATGGGGGTTTTTGATACACTCGGAATTACTTTAACAATGATAGTAGATCGCTGAGTAATGCCGCTTTCGCAATATTTTCGCCTGATAAACGTCATGGCGCGCATGGCCCTGCGGGCCGATGCTTCACGACTTTACCTTGGCTATATCTGGTGGGTGTTAGAGCCCCTGCTGTGGGTCGGGGTGTTTTACGTGGTCTTCGTGATTATTCTGGGCTCGCGCGAGGAAGATTTTTTGCCCTTCCTGATGGTAGGTAAACTGAGTTTCGTCTGGTTTTCCAAGTCGGTCACCCAGGCGTCCAACAGCATCGTTGCAAGCAAGGGTTTGGTGGGTAAGATCAATGTGCCCAAGACCCTTTTCCCCATGGCAGCGGTGCATGAAGGCCTGTACCGTCAGGCCGCTGTGTTTATCATGATGTTCATCTATGTCCTGATTGACGGCTACGCGTTCACCGCGACCTGGGTTTACCTGATTCCTGTGATGCTGGTGAACTATGTGATGATCATCGCCTGCGCCCTGATCGGCGCCTGTGCAGTCTGTATGGCAAGGGATTTCGCTCCGCTGATCGGTCTGGGCATGATGTTTCTGATGTTTACTTCCGGTGTATTCTGGGATGTGCGAATGCTAGCTGACACCGCGACCGCGGAGATGGTCCTGACGCTTAACCCGTTGGCCTTTCTGTTGGATGCATACCGACAGGTCTTGTTAGACGGTATGCCGCCGGATATGGGGCACTTGCTGTCGATTGGCGCGGGCTTTGGTGCTGTCTTGTGTGTCATGGTTCTGGTAATGCGGCGCGCATCCCACTACCTGGCTCTGAAGGCGTTGACTGCATGAGTACCGAAGCACGAGAGGTTATGCTGGAGCTGGACTCAGTGTCCTTGAGCTATCACACCGGCAAGAAAACATTCGATGCGGGCACGCACCATGTACTCAACAATGTGTCGATGACGCTCTGCAAGGGTGAGGCCCTCGGGGTGATCGGGCGCAATGGTGTAGGTAAGACGACGACGTTGCGTTTGATGGCAGGCATCCTCGCGCCGACCAGCGGGCGGGTAAAGGTGGCGGAGGGTAAATCTGCGTCATTGCTCACCCTCGGCCTGGGCTTCAAACCCGATCTGTCTGGTCGTGACAATGCCCTGTTAGCAGCCATGTTGCAGGGCTCATCGCGGAACGAGGCAGAAGCCTTTCTGGACGGTATCAAGGAGTTTTCGGAGCTTGGAGAGTCGTTCGAGCTGCCGGTTAAAAACTACTCCGCAGGCATGCGGGCACGGCTGGCGTTCACGGCCGCCCTGATGACCCATGTTGATATTCTTTTGATTGATGAGATTCTCAGTGTCGGTGACGCCCAGTTTCGGGGCAAGGCACTCAACGCCATGCAGAACCGCATCAGCGGGGAGCAAACGGTGGTGTTTGTGTCGCATATGACTGATCAGGTGAAAGTGCTGTGTGATCGGGTGATATGGCTCGAACACGGCAAGGTG
>CAJQQW010000256.1 GCA_905480565.1 uncultured Halioglobus sp.
GAGCTGCTGGCTAAAAACGTCGCACGATGCCGATTACTTATCGGCCTCCCACAGCTTCATCATTGCCGGCTCCGGACTTGGCTGAAACTCCTGAATGTCTAAAGTAGCCAGCGCCTGCTTGCGATCCTCAGCCGTGAACTCGCCTGTAGTCGCGCAGAACTCGATCGCATTGCCATCAGGGTCACTAGTGTAAATAGAATGGCACCAGTTATGGTCAATTTCCAAAACGTTCAATCCTTCATCAAGCCAATCCTGCCGCTTGACCTGTAGCTCCGCCCTACTTGCAACGCTGAAGGAGAAATGATTTGTCATCGGCGGGAAATTGCCCGCCGCATTCAAGTCGTATTCAAAACGCTCCTGCCCCGGTACATCGTGTAAATCCCAAAAGGCGATAAAGCGCGTGTCATCTCCGTCCATCCGATAAAAAAAGTGCTTTCCCCACCCACCGGTAAGCACGGGTGCAACCTCAACCTTGACCAATTCGAAGCCCATGACGCGTTCGTAAAAATCGTGTGTTTTCTTTATATCACGCGCCGCTAATGCCAAGTGGTGATAGGGCATCACGAATCCTCCTGGTCAACCATCGACATTACGTCGATGCTATCTTGTTCCGGCGCCGCTATTTCGACCACGCGCTCATCAACATCATCATATTCCAGACGCAGGGCTCGACTCATAACAGCGTGCATCATGTAGGTGCAGGTAACATAGGTAAATTCGAGGATTGCCTCGTCCGATAAATGTGTCTTCAACACCTCAAAGACACCGTCTGACACTCGACCGCGCTGCAGCACCAATGCATCGGTGTAGGCTAGAACAGCGCGTTCGATATCAGAATAGCAATCTGCGACTTGCCAATGCGGTATAGCCTCAATCTGGGCTTCGCTCAAACCCGACTCACGACTCGCTTTACAGTGCTGCGAAAAGACAAATTGAGAGCCAACCGAGAACCCAGCCCGAGTTTGCCCCAATTCGCGAAGTTTGGCGCTTAGCACACGCTTATCAGACCGATAAAACTTAAAACCCTCAGTCGTATGTTCGAAGGCATCGGGCACTATATTGAACACCGTCCACCAGTTACCGGGTGTTCCGGTTGCCGTTCCAGGTTCCTCCACCGGATCGCGATCACCGAACAACATATTGAAAATCTGGTCGGCATAGGGGTTTTTGGCTTCGCGGCCAGCCTGTTTTAAGCGCGGCATAATTAGTCCTCTTTTACGTACAATAAGCTTAAGCGCATGTAACAAGGTGCCGCAAGCGCAAGTTTTATAGGAATCATGCTGGCACCTATATTGTAGACAGTAAATAATGGGCTCTGCTAGAGGAAACCCTGATGACACGCGATCGCACCCATTTAAGACAACGTTTGTCGCAAGCTGCACCTATTATCGCGCCCGGCGTCTATGACGGCTTATCAGCCCGTATTGCCGATAAAGCCAATTTCGATGCACTGTATTTGTCTGGCTACGGTGTGTCCGCTAGTCTGTTAGCCCAACCGGATAATGGATATCTTAGCGCTGATGATATGCAGTTTCGAATCAGCACTCTGTGCGATGTATTACAGACCCCCCTCATTGCCGATGCAGATACGGGGTTTGGCGATATCGCAGAGACCATGGCGACAGTGCGTCTCTATGAGAGGGCCGGAGCAGCGGGCATACAGATTGAGGACCAGAAAATCCCAAAGATTTGCGGTCATATCCCTGGCCGCGAGGTGATTTCGAGAGAGACCGCCGTCGCCAAAATTTCTGCCGCCGTTACCGCTCGCGAGGATAGCGATTTTCTGATTATCGCGCGCACCGATGCACGCGAACAGCATGGCCTTGAGGAGGCGATTGAACGTGGTCGCGAATTTCACGCCGCCGGCGCCGATATTATCTTTATCGAGTCGCCGGAGAGCGAGGCAGAGTTTGCGGCTATTGGCGCAGCGTTACCGGGCGTCACGCTGCTGGCTAATATGGTCGAGGGCGGGCGCAGCCCCCTTCTACCACGGGAAGAATTGGCTCAGATGGGTTTTCGTTTTATCATTTATCCAGTGGCAGTCATGGCGACAATAGCTGCCAGCCTACAAAAAACGTACGCTCAGTTGGCAACCGGCGATGTACAGGAAGAACGTGTTAGTTTTATGAAATTGAGCCAACTGGTCGGATTCGAAGCCATCGAGGGAGATTGATAAATTTTAAATAAAACTTCGGTCTATAGCGTCTGAAATAAATATTGGCGCAGTGAAGTTGCCGCATATAGCGTCATAAAACCGCGCGCCAATCTTAATACCAAAAATAGAAAATCCTTGCGTTATTTAAAGATGCGCCGCGCGACATTTTTTATTGGTCTGGAGTTGGCGCGCGCGCTCGTTTATATATTGCGTAAAGACGGCAAGCTATTCGATCTCAAAATTTGGCGCAAGGGACTAGCGGGGCTCTTCGGAGAGCAAGGCGCCTTCAGCGGAGGCCTTGCGCCCTATAAAGAATTTTATACAGAGGGCTTCCACCCGTGGCAGCAAGATACGCAACATCTACTGACGGAGTGGGCTTCAGCAGAAGGAACAGAGTTTGCCTAAATCACACAAGAGGCATTGGCAGCATCGCAAGCGCACCAACGGGGTTACATTCATAGCATACTGTGTCTAACCGTTTGCGCTTGCAATGCAGCATCGGGTAGACACGTCACCTTCGCACCGCTCGCCTGCCAGTCGTTTTATTACGGTAACGACATTCTCCGGGAGTAAAGCGGCCGGAATATGCGCGCTAGGCAATCGTGATATCTAGCCATGCTCGATTATTGCCGCGATCGCCTTCGGGCTCAATGATATCGCCAACGGCATCGATAGCGACCAGAATACGATGGTCACCTCCCTCAAGGTACAGGGCAACAGAGAATTTTTCACTCTCACCAGCGCTTAGCCAGGGCAGTCGCAAATACTCTCGCTGGCTATAACAATCATTTGGCACCACATCTATGCCAATATCACTCACGTCCATTTGACCGAGGTTCGTCACCTCAAAATGTAAAACACCCGCCTCAAAGTGTATTTCATTTACCGCTAAGTCGGAGCCCAACTGGGCAACCGATTCAATAGGGTAAATGACCAGCTCATCGATGCATTTCAGACGTGTGAGTGCGTGCTCGTGATGTAAATGTCCTCCATAGCGATGGTCTGTGCTAACGCCATGTATGTGCAAGTGCGCGCCTGCCTGAGCCACCGTCACACGGCCCTTTTCAGGTTCCGTGTCAAAGAAACCACAGCAGTCCCAGTGCAGAGCATCGCCCAAATATTCAATCTTACCGTCTGCCGGCGCGGGCGCCTGTGGCGAGAGGATATAATGCTGTAATGCATCATAAACCGCTGCACCGCTGCCCGCTTCAGCGTCCGCTGGCGCGTTGCGATTCGTTTGCGTCATGCAAAGTTTTGAGGCCACGGTAATAACCAGATCCTGCCAATGGCAGCGAGCTCTCACGCCGTATAACTCAGCGGGCTGTTGCAGCGTATCGATTGCTGCTGCTATCCAGTCTGCTAATCGCCAGTGGCTTTGTGGCTTAAGTAACGCCAGATCAATTATATTGCCTTTGTCAGTCGCGTCAGTACTAAAACACACATAAGGGAAATGGTCACTTCCATCGCCGGTGCAGACTTTGTGTATACCGCCGGTGTTTGCATGGCATTTGAAAATAGACGTCTCTGACGCTTTTTTATCATAAGCGAAGGTCAATTCGCCGTTGTCGATGCTGGTGGTGGTACCCAGACCCAATACATCGCCACGTAAAGGAATACTATCCGCTGATAAATGCTCTTTGATATCGCCCTGCACTAAATCGATGATTGTATTGGCAATAGTCAATTCAATGCCTGTCGCTTTCTGCATGGACTGCTCCTTCTCTGCGGCGGTATCGTATCGAGCGCTAATAATTCATCTTACTCTAATGCAAATGTATGACGCCTACGGCTGGAATCTTGCAGCAAATAGATTGATAAAGCCTGCACACATTTTACCTGTTGAGCCATACCGCGCTTGACTTGGAACACAGGCGCGTCACCATTATTTAGAGCCCTTTCTCGCCCGCAAGCGTATGAGGTCGTATCACACGATAAAGACCTCATTTCATGCCGAAAACGCAGAGGATATTCACCCATCCATCATTTGATCCGACATATATTGCACCCAGCTATTGGCTATATAACGACCGAGTGGTTACTGACACTATGGACGCACGCTGGATCTCAATTCCCAAACTGCGCTCACTCACTCTTCTGCGACTGATACCATCCAGACAACCTGCGATGTCGACTTTAGCCGTCACCAGCCTAGCGCTGCAATGACGAGATGAGCCACCGCCTCCGATGATGCCGGGTTTTGCCCGGTAATAAGATTTCCGTCCTGGCAGGTGTAAGACTGCCAATCATCCGCTTTCGAGTACTTTGCCCCGCGCGCAGTCAACATATCCTCCACCAAATGCGGAACAACATGAGTAAGGCCAACCGCTTCTTCTTCGGAGTTTGTGAAACCCGTAACTTCCCGCCCCTTGACCAACGGTTCACCGTTGCGCTCCTTTGCGTTTAACAGCGCTATGGGCGCATGGCAAACCGCGGAAACTGGCTTATTGGCTGACCAAAAATCTTCTATCAGCTTGATGGAAGCCGGATTGTCGGGCAGATCCCAAAGTGGGCCATGCCCTCCTGGATAAAAAATTGCATCAAAGTCGACAGCAGAAAGCGAATCCAGCCTTACTGTAGATGCGAGATCGCTATTCGCCGCGCTATCGGCTTTAAATCGCTGTGTTGCTTCAGTCTGCGCGTCGGGGTCATTGCTCTTGGGATCAAGCGGCGGTCGCCCCCCGAGCGGAGATGCAAGCGTGAGCTCCACCCCTGCGTCCTTGAACACATAGTAAGGTGCTGCGAGCTCCTCCAGCCAAAAACCCGTGGGAAGACCTGTGTCACCAAGCTTGTCGTGGGATGTTAGTACTACTAGAATT
>CAJQQW010000257.1 GCA_905480565.1 uncultured Halioglobus sp.
GCACAAACTACTGGCGCTGGCGCGTGGTCATCCCTACGAGCGTGACGCCTACGCCGCACTGTTGAGTGGTCTCGAAAACTTTGACGTATGCCATGTGGAGCAACCCGTTGCGCAGCAAGTGCTGGGGCCCGCGGCGGCTGAGGAATTTGACGCCATCGTGTGCTACGACATGCCCGGCGTGGACTTTACCAGCGCAGACGCACCGCAGCTGCTTGCCCCGTCGGCACATTTCCGCGAAAACTATCTCGACATGCTGGATGCCGGCGTCGGGATGGTGTACCTCCACCACGCGATCGCTGCCTGGCCCGCCTGGCCCGAGTATGCGGAAATTGTAGGCGGCCGCTTTCACTATCGCCCTGCCGCCCTGCGCAAACAGCACTGGCCCGATTCGGGGTATTGCCACCAGGTGACTCATCGCATTTCAAAACTGCGCGATCACCCTGTTACAGAGGGCATTCCGGACAGCTTCGAGATGACTGATGAGTTATACCTCTGCCCGGTATTCGAAGACGACGTCATTCCACTACTGGCCAGCGACTATTGTTTCGAAGACGACCATTTCTACTCCGCCGCCAGCGCCGTGGGCGGCACCATGCAGAGCCGCGAGGGCTGGACTCACCCTAGGGGCAGCCATTTTGTAGGCTGGGTAAAACGCCAGGGCAACAGCCCTATCGTCTACCTGCAGGGAGGCGACGACAGCGCAGCAATGTCCAATGAATATTTCCGGCGACTGGTGCACAACGCGATACGCTGGGTAAGTTCAGATGCCGCGCACGCGTGGGCACGGGATGATTCGCCCTAGGTTTTTCTGTGCGCCATCCACCAGGCCTTAATGGCTATCGGATACGTACTGCCGGCTACCTTGACCGCATCACTCTCAGTTTCATCGATCATTCCCTCCTCTGTTGGAGGCAAAGGCGAGGCCTGTTGCACGGGGTCAATGACTTCAAGATCGAGATCCGCGATACAGCGAGCAAACCGGGCCATTTCTCCCTCGTGGTGATCGCTGGCCTGATGTCGCCAAAAAGTAAGCGCGTCCTTGAATGACAGCAAGCAATAATAAAAACCTGGCTCGCTGCCCCGCCAGTACTCGTAACGCAATACCCCGTCTTCGGTGTCATGCGTCTGCCGATACATATAGGCCATCACTTCCTCGAACTCCTTTTCCTGGCCCGCGTGAATCTGAATTTTTGCCAGCAGCGTGCTCATCGCACTGTTTCTCCTCTTCAAGACAAGCCAAGACGCTAACAAGCAAATGGCTACAGGTCCAGACATCGATCATTGTGGAGCGCATTCAACCATCAGATGGCTGATGTTTAAGCCGCCATGATTTACCGGCCATGCGGGCTTGTCTGCGCAGACTGTGAAGCATAAGGTACTGATTTCTCCTGAAAACTGATTGCACACATGAGGGACACCAATGCCAACAGCGGACTATGACATGCTGCACTTGACGGGTGACTGGCTATGCGACATAGAACTGGTGCCCGCGCCGGACAGCCCCGGCACGATAGAGTCGCCCTGGGGGGCGACCAATATAGGCTATATCGCCAGCGGTGACTTCAGTGGCCCCAAGCTCAACGGGCGTGTGTTACCGGGCGGCGGTGACTGGCCCGCCCTCTCTCTCGACGGACAAAATTCTTACCAGGTTAATGTCAGAGCCGTGTGGCAGACTGAAGACAATGCACTCATCTATGTGCAGTACTACGGTTTCATCGACGTGCCGAAACACTTGCTGGAATCCGGCATAGCGATGTCAGACCTCGACCCCTCCAGTTATTACTTTCGCACGGCACCGACTTTTCGTACCGGCGATGCACGCTACAGCTGGCTCAATAAAATTCTTGCTGTCGGTATCGGGCGATTCACACAGGAAGGCTTGGGCTACCGCATATTTCAAATCAACTAAGTGGCACGCTTGAAGCGTAAGTTTAATGAGAGCGTGCCCAGCATTATTCCCGGTTGATGCTCAAAGGTGTTGTCTAATGCATATTCGATACTATCCAAGCGATGGCATAGCTGCTGCCAGGCGATCACCTGTTCTACCCGTGAAATGCCCGCCCCGGGGCACGTGCGCGGACCCTGGGAAAAGGTAAGGTGATTGCCGAGTGACTTGCGATCGAGCTTCAAGTCATACGGGCACTCATATTGTTTTGGATCGACGTTACCTGCTCCAAATCGAATATGTAAAATAGAACCGGCAGGGACTGTCACGCCCTGAAACTCCTCCTCCTGAGTTGTTATCCGTGTCGACAAACCCTGTGTGGGTGCACGCAGGCGCATCGACTCCTCAGTGAATGCTCTTATCGCACTGTTGTTCGCTTTGATCGTATCAAACAACCCCGACTGCTCGCACAGCAATTGTGCCTCCTGTTCGAGGGCATACTGCGTGGTCTCCAGACCGCCCAGCACCATAAAATAGATAATGCCGTAGACTTCCTCGTCGGTCAGCTTACGATCGAGCGCCTTGTACTTGATCTGGGTGAGCTCGCTGATCATATCGTTCTGCGGCTGCAGGCGTTTTTTTGCTACCTGATCAGCGAGGTAGTCTGCAAAGCCATCCAGTTGCTGTGCCTGCAGCAACATTCCCTCCTCATCGAGCATATTCATATGCCCTTTGCCATAAACATATTGCATAACCTGAGCATTACCCCAGAGCGCGAGCTGGCCTACATCCTCTTGTGGAAACCCCAGGACATTGGCCATTACAAGCTGGGGTAAGGCGCGCGCGAACTCGTCCACAAACTCAACCGTACCCCATCCATCGCCATCATCACGATCTATCCACCGGTCAATCAGCTCATCTGCCACCGCACGTATCATTGCCTCGTGCCGCTTGGCGCCGGGACCGACCCATGGATCTGTAAGCTCCTGTCGATGAGCGCGCCATAGCTCTGCCGTTGGTCGCAATGTGCGCACAGAGTCCATAGCCAGATCGAAACGGGACGCATCATGCGGGGGCTGCTTCCCTTGATCCAGCATCGCCTGCATTTCTTCCACTTTGAGGCTCATCAGAGGCGTAAAACGCTCGGGGTCCTTCACGACACGCTCTATATCCTCGTAACTATTCAGAACAAAGCCGTCACCCCTGCCATCGATCCCCTCACCTGGAAGACGCAGCAGAGGGGCTTCCCGATGCAGTATGGGGTAAGCCTCGTACCAGTGTTCCTGAGCACCGGGCGCAAAGAGATCGACCTCCTCAAGCGTGCGGGGGCAGGACAGCGGTGACCGGTCATGATTCGGAGTTTTATTGTTCATAGCGCGCACATTTTTTCTCCAGATCATACAGCAAACTTCATATGATCGTGTCGATCTGACGAGGCTGTCACCCAACCGTTTTATACCAGGCGCGCCGTCGCAACAGGCGAGTACCGCTGTTACAGAGCCCGAGCGAACTTACCTGCGGCGCAGATAACAAAACGAGGAGACATCACTCGGTGAAATCCACCCAGCCCGTAGGAATATTTTCCTCGACGAGTTGGTTGATGCTTATACTGATGAAGCGGTTCTCTGCAGCGACATCACTGGCAAATTGCGACTTGCGACTACTTCGGGCAATCACCATCGCCCGCGGGTACTTGCGCCGAATCCACAGAGCCGTGCGCAGGTTGTCCTCTTCGAGGCCTGTGCCCAGAACAAATACCGCATTTTCACCCTCCGGCTTGATATCAATTTCGTCTTGCACCCGCTGCCACACCTCCGGGTGAGAAATATCCCCCTCGAACACCTCCCTGCGGTAACCCTCATCAAAAGCCATTTGCTCCTCCGCCACAAGAATTCGTCGGTGGGCGTCACGTTCCAATATTGCAACCGTCTCCAGTTCATCCGCTGCATCGCGCTGCAGTTCTTCGAGGATAGTCTGACCGAAACGCCCAAAGCCCGCGATAATCACCACATCCTTATCGCGAGTTTCACGGAACTGTTGCAACATTCGATCCCGCACTAACCCTTGTGCAGCCAAATGGTAGGTATTGAACGTCTCACAGCTCTTGGACACCAATGTGTTTTGCATGGCCCGCATAAAACGCAACCGGACACAGTGAATTACGATGCGCTCGCCGATCCCCGGCACCATCGCTAACAGAGTACTGGCCGCTTCGTAACTACGCAGGCTGTTATCTGCCAGCAAAAGAATCTTGTGTGCCCGTTCCACGTGCAACTGGCGCAGAAAAAACTCATGAGTAATATCGCCCACGACTGTGACCGCTCCCAGTCCCTGCTCAAACTCATCCAGCACAGACTGCTCCGGAGTCTCCCGGGAAACAACCACCACGGGGAGGTTTGGGCTATGCCGCCTGAGCACACGGAGATAACTGAGAGAGAGCTCACCCGCACCAACGATAATCACATGGTTCTTGATGCGACGAAGCTTCCAACTCTGTGGTGCCAGTGCGCGCAACAAGGCGCCTATCAAGGTAGAGGCCGCCAGAATGGGTGCGCCAAAATAAGACAGCCAAACCAGCACCCTGCCAAACAAGGGGCCACCATAGGGCGTGCCGAGATCGACCCCACCGACCACAAAAAGGCTGAGACTATAGTAAGCATGGGTCAGCAAACTGGCACCCGCCACCTCGGGGCGCTCGGTGACAGACACACCCGAAGCAAAACCGACCAGCGCGGCGGCGAAAAAAAACAGGGCTCCGGCCGGGCGCCAGGGAAATTTAGACTTTTGCAGGTTGGAACCGCTCATGCCCCCATGATACCCGACAGAGCGGGCACCTTGGCGATTGAACCAGTGGAATTATTGGGATAGCGCGAGACCCCGGGATTGCGCTTTTTCCCACATCCGCAAATACCCCTCCGCCGACTTGAACAGCGGCTCGAGCTCCTCGTCGGTGGCCCCGTCACGGCGCACATCTTCTATAAGCTCCGCCACCAGCCCCAGATGCACCATACCCTCGGTATTAAAGTCCAGCGTCCGGTTTCCCACCACCGGCTGCTCAAGGGTAATATCTCCCGCATAGGACTTGAAGGGATAGGTAATACCCACATCTGTCTGCGGATCTGAACAATTGGCGCGATCACCAAAGCGCGGGCTTGGCGCGCCAGCAAAACCGTTCAGGTCAAAACCGAAGCCCTCCGCCGGAAATGCGCCCTTCTCTCTCATCAACGCTATCCGCGACTGAAATCCATCATCCATAGTCGCCGGTGTAGCGGCTGAGCGACAGCGACCAAAGTTGAATTTTGACATGCCGCCCAACGCGTAAATCTCACCGTTCTTGTTACGTCCGTGCGTTCCGATAGCCGGGTAGTCGTTTTCCTCCAGTAATTCAAAAGCTCGTTGATAGCTCTTGCGAGGCAGGTGATCAACCTCGAGAATCATGCCCAGCTTCATCATTTCCTCAATGAGAAATTCGCCCAGATCGGTGAGGCCATGCTTCTGGCAATACTCACCTTCCAGAGATTCTGCGCCTAGCAGCAGGTTGGAAAACTGGAACAAAGTACCCACCGGGTCCTCCGCATAGCCGCTCATATCGAACAGCGGTTGCGAATCATAGATATCCCTTGGCTGGTTGAGACCGGCAAAAACAACACCACCGCTGTCAAATCCACCCGAAAATTCCAATAGCTCCTGGGGACACTCCACATAGCTATTGTAATGCCCGGTATGACTGAAATTGCCGATATCGATAATACCGCGGTCCCCGTCTCCCGCGGAGAACCCATTGTCATACTTGTGCACGGGGAACAATACCCGCACGCCAAGCTCATGGTATTCATTTAATTTCGCCAGTACATCGGATTCGGTACAGGCGCTGTATTCGCCAAACGGTACCAGGTAACAATCAAAAAGATCTGACGTCTCGATACCCAAAACCACCGCCAAATTGCCCGCCTTGATCTCCTCGCGAGCTTCTGCCGGGCTAAACACGATGCGGAACCAACCTTCACCGGGCCCGCCCTCCTGAGCATCGATATAACGTTCCATGGCGTAGGTTGCCTCAATAATTCTATCGACGTTCACCATGTCATTACAGTCGAACCGACGCGGTTGCGCACCGACCCCCGTAGTCAATTGACACAGAATCTCGTTGGTGGTCGCATGTTGTATCAACAGTCGCAGGCCGGAGAGATAGGCACGCTCCAACCACTTGTAGTACTGCACCTGGTGAGTAGCGCTGGAGGGTGCCGCTGGCCACTCGGTAAAGACCGGGTAACCTTCTGTATCGTGATCTTTTTCGGGCAGCTCGCCTGCAACCAGCGCCACCAGCAATGAATCAAGGTCACCTCCGGCAAAGCTCGAACCCATAATATCGCGGCGCCCCTCTTCCCCGTGCACCAGGTCGCAGTCTGGCAGGGCATGCTCCACCCCCAGCGGGTGAAACGGTGCGCCATGAAATGTGCCACCACCGCCAAAGGCAAGGTTAGTAAAAAGGTGCGAATGGCTTTCAACGAAGCCAAAGACCGAACCATCCTCGAATTCCGTAACCGTGACCTCACCGCTGGCATCGAGCGTCAACTCCGGGAACTCTGCACAGTCTGTTTGCAAGGCCAACAACAGGGAAGCGGCTTGATCTTCACTGACCATCGCACCCTCGCTCCCAATATAGGTGCCAGACTTGATATGTTGCAGCTGGTATCGTCCATTAGCCGTCGTATAAAGCTGCCATTCGCCCTCTGATTGCATTCGATCTTCAATCACCACCTCGCCATCGACCACACGGGTATCGGAGGCCAGCTTGGTCGCAAGCAGCAGCGCGTCCCCATTCGAGATCAGGTAGTTTCCCTCCTGGTCGTAGATCAGGTACTTGCCCAAATCAGACGGTCGCAGCAGGAAACGACCCGCATCAGATAGATCTGCAACACCTACACCGGTTAAATCCGCCTCCCATCCTGCACCTGCGCCACCCCCGTTATCGTCAGGGCGGGAGGGCGTGCCTCTGATGTAATATTTACCCTCATCCGGAGAGATCGCCACACAGGCGTTCGCCGCCTCATACACTGACTCCCCCGGGAGAGCAGCAATAGAGACAGCATTTATACCGCTGCCATTGTCACTGGTGTCGCTGCAGGCAGCGGTCATCAGACCAATGCACAAGAGGCTGGCAAATTTTGAGAAAGAGGGGCTCATGGCGTACTCGTTATAGAATCATCAGGCGAACAGCATACCCTGCAAAGGGACGGGTTTATAGCCCCGCAGGGGCGACAGCTCAAGACCACTCGCAAGATTGACATAACGGGCAAAAGCGTCTTCGCGATCCGCACGGATACGAAAATTGAAGTATACGAAGCAGGGCTGCGGCTCCACAGTAAAGGCAATAGTGGGTTGCACCCTGCCCAGCAGTATCATGAAGGCATCGCGCAGTGTCAGCGTCGCATAAAGAAGATGTTTGAGAATACGCCTTCCGGTGCGCGAGGGGTTGGTGACCGATAACACGATGCTCGACCGCTGTTTCTGCCGGGCAGGCTATGCAATCAGCCCTGTGCTGACGCGGCCTCCGCTTTTTCACGAAAAGACTGACACTCCGCGGTTTCCGACGACGCCAAATCCTGTAGCTGTGCGCAGGTAAGCGATTCCATACTGCGCATACAGCCAATGGCGGGGCCGTAAAGAG
>CAJQQW010000258.1 GCA_905480565.1 uncultured Halioglobus sp.
TTCGAGTGCGTTACACTCGAGCACAGAGAGGAAAGAACTTTGTCCGTAAGTGAGAACAAGACAGTTATCGTGGTTTGCTTGGTGCTATTGCTGCAGGGTTGTGCTGCGCAATCGACGCAGACCGCCGGTGCCAATGATGTAGCTGGGGAGTCCGTTCCGGAACTGAATCTGAACTTGCCGGATCAGACCGATACGGCCTGCGCCTGTTCCCAAGATAAATCCGGCGACCACAACTTACTGGAGAAGGGCTTGCGCGCCTTGATGGCGGGCGATCATCGAGAGGCAGTGAACTACTTTCGTCGCTACCAGCGGTTGGAGTCATCCCCGGAAGAGGGGTGGGAAGCGGAGGTGGCCGTCGCGTATGACAAGATGTTGCCTGGCAGCCCCTATTACAATCCGGATGCAGCGAGCGAGAGTTATCGCCGCCTTGTGAGAAGGGAGCCTGATCCGGAGACGGTACACCCCTATATCCGGTTGCTGCTTGGCGCCCTTGCTAACTTCACCGTGCTGCATAGGCAGATAGATGATTTACAGAACGAAAAAGATGACCTTACCGAGAGTCTCGAGAAACGGGAAGAAGCGCTCAAGCGGCTGCGTGAGTTGACCTTAGGTCAGTAGGCAGTGTCACGGTGAAGATAGACCCTGCGCCGGGCTGGCTGCGCACAACAATCGTGCCGCCCATCAATTCGCTGTAATTTTTGCAGATTGCGAGGCCCAGGCCGGTGCCACCGTAGTTGGCACTGGTTGATGAATCCGCCTGCACAAATGCATCGAATACTCTGTTGATCTGATCATCGCTCATCCCGATACCCGTATCCTGCACGGTAAACTCTACCCACCCCGGGCGCTCCGCAATTTCTTCCGCGCAGATACGAATGATTCCCCTTTCGGTGAACTTGTTCGCGTTACTGAGCAGATTAGTCATTATTTGGCGAAACTTGGCGGCGTCACTGTAAAAATCGGGCAGGGCCTTGATCTTGTCCGTGCGCAGTTCGTTGCCGGTTTTTCGCAAAAGGGGAGACAGGACATCGCAGGATTGTCGGATGATGTCTGCGGGATTGAAAGTCTCGCAGTGCAGGGACATTTTTCCCGTCTCTATTTTAGAGAGATCCAGAATGTCATTGATGAGGGACAGGAGCTGCTGTCCAGAGCTCATAATCGTGCCAAGGTCCTGCTGGAATTGCTGCTTATTGACCTCTGCTGTGTCGCCCAGTTCGTCCTGCAACATTTCACTGTAGCCTATAATGGCGTTGAGCGGCGTCCTCAATTCGTGACTGACGTTGGCCAGGAAAATGCTTTTGGTAGCGCTAGCCTCGTCTGCGGCATCCCGCGCCTTGCGAACGTCGTATATTGCGTTGCGCAACTTGTCTGACATATCGTTGAATGCGGCGGCCAGGTCGCCCAATTCGCCAGTGTCGTCGATATCGTCTATGCGGTAGTTCAGATCGCCGCTTCCAATGCGCTCGGTGCCTTTCTTGAGTCTTTTCAGGGAGCGATTGGTGTAGCTGACCAGATAGTACCCCAGTATGGCTGTCAGAAATATTGAAGCGAAAAACCCGATCACTGTAATGCGGTCGGTCAGCTCAATTGTACGGTCGATAATATTGGCTCTTTGTGAGGCGATGAACGCTTGTCGCGCCTCCAGCGCCTGTAATCGCTGGCGAACGTCGAGGAACGGGAGCGGATCATCCATGTCCTTTTTAAAGGCGGGATCGTTATAGTTTCGATAGAAGGTTATCCAATTCTCAAGCAATGTCGAGCTGCTGTCCCAGAGCATTTCGAAATTAAGTTCTGTTACGCCGCGGCTGAGGGAGCCCAGCTTTTTTATTCTTGCGTTGATCGTATCAATAGCGGTTTCGGCCTGGAGTAACTCCGTATTTTCCAACTGATCTTCGGTATTGTCGCGCAAGGTGGCCAGAATCAGTACCTGCTGTTTCTGATCCTCCAGTAATTGCTCTATCTCGGTGGACAGCTGAGCTGCAGTTACCGAGTTGCGGTAGGCAGCCATGCTCTCGTTCCTCGCATAACTGCCCCAGAAATGTGTACCTACATTGATCGCAAACAGGATCAGGATGGTAACAAGTGAGAGGGTCAGCTGGCGTCTGAGGCTCATAAGCGGATCAGCTTGTTGATCTTGATGAGCAGGCCGGGGAAGTCAACAGGCTTGGTGGCGTAATCGTCACAACCTGAATCGAGTGCGTATTGGCGATGGTCGTCGGTGGCGTGAGCGGTGAGCGCAATAATCGGGATGTGCCCGATATCCTTGTCCTCTTTGGCCCTGCGGCTGGCAGCCCAACCATCCAGCACGGGGAGGTTCATGTCCATTAATACAATGCAGGGCATCTTCGAGTGCATAATATCCAGCGCCTGCTTGCCGTTGCCCGCCGTGAGTACATCAAATCCAGCCCTGCTGAGTCGGCGGATCATCATGTCCCGATTCAGTTCGTTGTCTTCCACCAGCAGCACTGTACCGCTCAGGTTCATTCTGCTTGTCCCGTAATCTGGTGGACCAGGATTGTCTCATCAATTCCCTTTACGTTTACTTTCCTGCTTGTGCCTACCTTATAGTTGCCGGACAGGCTTGTCAGCGTGCTTTCAGAGACAAGAATTTCGCCGCCGCCGGTAATGTCTTCAATGCGGGAGGTGACATTCATGGCATGCCCGACAAAACCATACTTGCTGCGTCGCTCGGAGCCGATATTGCCTGCAATAACATCGCCTGTATTGATAGCGATGCCGGTGTGGACGGCCGGAAAGCCCTCCGCTTGGTTGAGGGCGTTTATTTCGACCATGGCGGACTGCATGGCCAGTGCGCATTTTACGGCCCGATCCGAATCGTCATCCCGGCGCTGGGGAGCACCGAATACAGCGAGAATCGCATCGCCAATGAACTCGTCTATGATGCCGTTGTGCGCCATTATGATTTCAGTCATTGTGCCGAGGTATCGATTCAGCATGGTCACAACCTGGGACGGGGCAAGGTGCTCACTCAGCGTAGTAAAACCCCGAATATCCGATAACATGATACTGACGCGGCGCAGGTCTCCTCCCAGTTCCAGGCCCTCCGGCCTTTCCAGAATATCAGTAACGATCTCGTCCGAGAGATAACGACCGAAGGTGGCGCGAATAAATTTTTCGTTACGTTCCAGTTGCTGCCGATACTGCTCTTCCCTGTCATGCCAGCGTTTTCGCTCTATGCCCGCTTTTATGCGTGCCTGCAGCAGAACGGGGTTGAACGGTTTGAACAGGTAGTCGTCGGCGCCGGCCTCGATACATTCAATAATGCCGTCCATATCCTGATTGCCGGAAATAACAATGACCGGCGTGGCACGCCAGTCCGGGTGGTCCTTGATGCGTCGCAGGACTTCGTGACCATCCATCCCGGGCATCAGCAAGTCCAGTAATACGACATCGACATCGCTCTGTTCAAGAGCACGGAGAGCCTCTTCACCGCTGGCGGCCGTAATGACAATGTGCCCGCTGTTTGACAGGTTCCTGGCGAGCAGTTCGCGATTTTCCTTGAGATCGTCCACTGCGAGGATAAAGCCCGGCTCCACGGTAAGGGTGCGTTTCTCGCTGCCGCCGGCGTCGGTATTGACACTGCGGGTTGATTCAATATGTTGCAGAAGGGTTTCCAGCCTTGAGCCCAGCTCTGGCAGGTCACCCTTGACATCCTCACGCAGCATTTCAGCATAGCCACGCAACGCCGTTAGAATGTTCATCAGATCGTGGACGTTGGCAGCCGGTCCATCTGCTCTCAGTAAACTCTCCAGTCGGTCTGCCGCCTCCAGTAGGCGGGAGAAGTCCTCAAGCGTATCGGGGGCGAGGGCGTCTTGCACAGCATCGAAGGCGTTGCGTAAATCCGGAATGGCCTCGAGCAGGCGATCCTCCATGCGTGCGACGTCACTGTCTTGTGTGTTGTTCAACGCGGTACCTCCGCGTGACACAGGCGGGGAGCGTTCAGCATGGTCGGACAGGATGAGTAGCGAGATGCCGGCGGACGCACAGGGCACTTCCCCTTTTTTATTTTGGGTGTTAGCGAAGTATAGCGACCTGTGTGTGACTGGGGAAATGGTCAATTCCGCCGGTTCGATAGTGGCTCAAGCTAATTTGCCGACAGAGGTGCGATTTTCAGAACGTTTGGGTTATTATTGGGTTAAACGTAATACGCTTGAAAGGGATTGGGTGTGTCATGCTGCAACAAGTAGAAATTTTTCGGGGTCTTTCGTCTGAGGAGCTGGATGCGCTGGCGGCAAGCAGCACCAGCCGGTCGTTTCCCAAGAATACTGTGGTCATACACGAGAATGATCCGGCGGACTCCCTGTTTGTGATTGAGAGCGGCAAGGTGAAAGTCTACTGCAGTGACAAAAACGGCAAGGAGTTCATCATGAATACCCAGGGCGCCGGGGATTACTTCGGTGAGCTTGCCCTGCTTGATGATTCAACCCGTTCTGCCTCCGTGCGCACTGTGGAAAAATCGAGTTTTTGCATCATTTATAAGGAAGATTTCAATCGGGTGTTGGACCAGCACCCCAACATTGCACGCCAGCTTGTGCGCAATCTGGCACAACGGGTGCGTAAACTCACTGCGGATGTGAAGAGTCTGGCCCTGCAGGATGTCTACGGCCGGGTGGCCAATGTGCTGATGGACCTGTCTGAAGAGCGCGGTGACGGCACGCACTATATACCGGAGAAGCTGACTCAGCAGGATATCGCAGATCGGGTAGGGGCCTCACGGGAGATGGTGGCACGGATCCTCAAGGATCTTACCATCGGCGAGTATATTCGCTTCGAAGGGCGGCATATCATCATCAACACCCGGCTTCCGGCAAAGTACTAGCAGGCTCAGGCTCCCTCGGTTACTTCGGTTCGTTGACTGTGATGTCGATGTGGCCGCTGGCTAATTGTGCTTGCAGCTTGTCGCCAGCGGCGACCTGACGGGCATCTCGCACAACCAGACCCTCGCTGTCAGTGACGATGGCATAACCCCGTTGTAAGGTGCCCAGTGGGCTAAGCGAGTCCAGCATTTGGCCCAGTGCGGCAATGTGCGCTCTGCGCTGTCGCAGCCTCTGTAGCATTAAATCCTTCAGCCGCAGACTACCCCGTCGGTTGGCTTCCGCTGAGCGTATTATGCGACTGTCGGGCGAGAGCGCCAGCAATCGACTGGTAGCAAACTTTGCTGTGACGCTGTGCCGATTCAGCAGGGTGCGTTGTGCCCGAATCAGTTGCAGTTCCAGATCGTCGATGCGCTGGGCGTTGTCTCGCAGCTGGGCGCCAGGGTGCCTCAGTTGGCGAGCTAGGTAGTTGACCAGAGTCGCTGTGTCCATAAGACGTCGCTTCATCTGGCGAACGAGGCTGCTATGCAGTGAGTCGAGCTGTTGCTGCCACTTTTGCTGGTCCGGGCTGACCATTTCTGCCGCCGCCGACGGGGTTGGTGCCCGGACATCAGCGGCCATATCGGCGATAGTGAAATCGACCTCATGGCCTACGGCGCTGATGATGGGCAGGGTGCTATCCGCGATCGCCCGCGCCACTATCTCTTCATTAAAAGCCCATAGGTCTTCCAGTGAGCCGCCGCCGCGACCCACAATGAGGGCATCCAGTTGGACTTTTTTTTCGTCGTGCCAGCGGTTAGCACAGGCGATGGCGCGACCGATCTGCTGGGCAGCGCCCTCGCCCTGCACGGCAACGGGGAAAACACAAACCTCGATCATCGGACAGCGTCGCTCAAGCACCTGCAGGATATCGTGAATTACAGCTCCCGATGGAGAGGTAATCACTCCTACTCGGGCAACATCAGAGGGTAGGGCGCGCTTGCGCTCCTGAGCAAACAGGCCCTCGGCCTCTAATCTGCCTTTGAGTTGCTCAAAGGCAGCCTGCAACGCGCCAGCGCCGGCAGGCTCCAGATGTTCTGCAATCAGTTGAAACTCTCCCCGGGCTTCGTAAAGGGAAACGCGACAGCGGACGCGCACCGCATCACCGTTGGCAGGCGTGAACCTGGCGCGTTGATTGCTGCGGCTGAACATAGCGCAGCGCACCTGAGATTTGCTGTCCTTCAATGAAAAGTACCAGTGACCGGAGGCGGGCGCGACGAAGTTACTGATCTCTCCCTCAACCCACAGGGCGTCGAAATGGGAATCCAGAAGGGTCTTGACCTGACGATTCAGCTGACTTACTGAGATAGCCGTTTCAGGTGCGCCCGTATTGAAAGGGTTGTTCAAGGGTATGCTCGCCTTCACTATGCCTTGATATCCTCGACAGTCTACTTGATTCGATACCCTAAGGCATACGGTATGACCCGTTCATGCAGCTCATTTCGCAATAGCTGGCAACCCGTGGTGTGCCGCAAGTGTCCCAGGGCAGGGTTATCACCTGACAGACAAATTTCGATAAAGTCGCGCAGGTAATTGTGCTGCCGTGCCCGAGGTCTTATAATCGCGACCTGCAATGAGGCAGGCCCGCTGGAGATGAGTTTTTATGCTACGAATCGCCCAGGAAGCGCTCACATTCGATGACGTTCTGTTATCGCCAGGGTACTCAGAGGTCGTAGCGACAGATGTTTCTCTGGCGACGCGCCTGACCCGGGAGATCGATCTCAATCTGCCCATGGTGTCTGCGGCCATGGATACCGTAACAGAGCACCGCCTTGCGATTGCCATGGCACAGGAAGGTGGCATCGGCATCATCCACAAGAGTATGACCATTGCCGAACAGGCAGAGCAGGTCAGGCGGGTCAAAAAGTTCGAAAGCGGTGTGGTCAAGGATCCGATTACCATCCAGCAGGGTGCCACGATCGGTGAGTTAATTGACCTGACCAATGCACACGGTATTTCGGGTGTCCCGGTGCTCAACGGCGAGGATCTGGTGGGCATCGTGACTCGCCGGGATATGCGCTTCGAGTCTAATCCCGAGAAGCTGGTCTCCGCGAT
>CAJQQW010000259.1 GCA_905480565.1 uncultured Halioglobus sp.
AACGAGGAGCTACAACAGATTCTTTCGCGGAGCGGGGTGCCCGCACTTTTTCTCGTTACGGTGCACCCACTCGGCCCACAGAGTCCCATGACGATTGTCGCTGGTGCTATCCGGTTTCATTTCACAAAGTTTGTGTCCACGATGGTTGTTGCCGCACCGATTCGTGCGAGTATATATGCGCTATTGGGTGCATCGGTGCTGGACCTTAATTTGGGGCAAATCACACTGATTACACTGGGTTTTGTCGTCATCTCTGTCGTACCGTTTCTACACCCAAAAACGCGAAAGATGCTGTTAGGCGCGCAGCCCCAGCAATGAGGGAAACCCTCCATGGTTAGGCTGACCGATATCCCCGAATACGAGCGGGATCATCTGATGAGTAAGTTAATACCCCCATTGGGCGATCTACCGTGGGTGGTTAATCCGAAGCCACTGTCGAAAAAGAAGATAGCGATTATCACGACTGCTGGGCTCAACTATCGAGAGGAGAGTAGCTTCGAGTTTATCGACTCAAGCTACCGCGCCATTCCGCGAGATTTGAACTCGGCGGATATTTTAATGACCCACTCCTCGGTTAATTTCGATCGCAGTGGTTTTCAGGAAGACATCAATGTGGTTTTCCCGGTTGATCGCTTTAAAGAGCTTGAGACCGCCGGTGTTATCGGCTCACTCGCTGACATTAATTACAGCTTCATGGGTGGCGGGATGCTGCCCGATGTTTACGAAGATAATGTGCGAGACCTTGCCCGGCTTTTGAAGGCCGATGGCGTGGATGCTGCATTCATCGTCCCTGTATGCCCCAATTGCTCCAGAACAGTCTGCGGTATTTCCTACTACCTCGAGTCTGAAGGGATTCAGACCACCGGCATTGCCTTATTTCGCGATATTGTGGAATCCATGCAACCGCCGCGGATTCTGTGGGTGAGTTTTCCCTTGGGACGGCCCTTGGGTAAGCCGGGTGACGCGGCGTTTCAAACCGAGGTGGTCAAGCAAACACTTGCGTTGCTTGATGGGACTGATGGCCCAATCCTTGTCGACTATCCGATTGATCTTCCCGACGTTGCGATGCCGCCACCGGTATGCCCCGTGAGTTTCAAGCAGAAAAATGAGGATCGATCGTGGCGAGGTCGGCTGCGCCGCGAAATCGGTGGTTTAACACCCTGGTATGAATTGGGTCTCAAGCGCCGAGGCCGAACTACCGTCGGTGTCAGCGGATCTTGTATTGAAGACATGATAGAGGGGCTCGCATTGTGGCCTGACGATCAAGACAAAGACTTTCCTGATCACGTTTGGTTGAAGTTGGCCCTGGAAGACCTCAAAGCGTTCTATTCCGAGGCTCTGACAGCACAACCCGGAGAATACGAGGCCGGTTATTCGGATGGCATCATCTTCGACGACACCGCTTTGGGCGAGCTCATTGTGTTTTACGTTGAGTATTTTGAAGCCCTGCAGCCGAATCATCCATTTATCCGGGGCATTGCCTCTCGGGAGCAACTCAAAAGATCGACCGGAAATTGGGCAATTGATAAGACCGGTGCGCATGTCAAAGCAGCGAACCTGATACCGAAGCCCGACCAAAAGCACTCATGAGCCCACTAAAAACGATAGGGCTTGAGACACTCACTTGCTGGCGGTAGTGTCACCGTATGAATAATGCTTGCCTGGTGCCAGCAGGCTACGTCGACTCCAACAGAGTTAATGAACCGAGACCTGCCCTCTGACTCGTCGAAAAAGCGGGTACTAGCGGTGGCTCGCCGCGGAGAAGCCGCTGACTGGTCGCCCCGCGATGAAGTCATTGATCAATGCTGCGAGTTCGGGGCCCACTTCTTCCTGGACGAAGTGCCCCACCCCTTTAATCGTCACCTGCGTGGCACCGGGAACGCGGTCTACAAACTGTTGAGCGAAATCTGTCCTGCTTGTAACAGGGTCGGAATCGGTGAACGCGACCAGAAAGGGCTTATTCCATTTTTCATAGACGTCCTGCCACGCCTGTTCATTCTCCCTCAGCTGGGTTGGAATCAAGTAGGGAAATACCTGGGCACCGGCCTTATAGCGCACATCCGGGTAGGGTGCTTTATAGGCTTTTACTACCTCCGGGTCTTGTATCTCGCCCATAAATTTCATTACCTGACCCACGTGCAGATCCTCTCCGTAATAGCTGTAGGCCACCCAGTACTGGAACCCACGGGCCTCTACCAGCTCTTCAAAACTGACCGGTTTGACCCACCAGGCAGCGAGCTTGAAACCTGTCTCCACTGCATATGCTCGAAAGCCTGTGGCGGCAGGTAGACCCGTATTTGAGATTACCACGCGCGCGAAGCGCTCGGGTTCAGCGGAGACGACCCTAAGCCCCACCAGCCCACCCCAGTCCTGGCCAAAGAAAGTCGCTTTCTGAAGGTTCAGGCGACGGACCAGTTCTACCATTGTGTCGATATGGAATTGGTAGCTGTAGTCGTCCTTTGCGGCCAGCTTATCCGAGCGCCCAAAGCCTATCATGTCGGGTGCGATCACCCGGTGGCCCGCTGCTGTCAATACCGGGATCATTGTCCTGAACAGATAGCTCCAGGTAGGTTCGCCATGCAGAAGGAAAATGGGGTCGCCGTCGCGCGGACCCTCGTCCAGATAGTGAACACGCAGGCCATTAATCTGCAGGTAATTCGGCTGAAACGGGTAACCGCTGAGATTCTCGAAGTCGCTGTCAGGCGTACGGAAGACGCCTGGCGCGACTTCATCAGCCTTAACCAGAGGTGCGAGAACAAACAGAACTGTCATCAGTATGCGGATCATAGTTTTGTCCTTGACCAGTTAGAGTTTGTATTAACGGTTAAGCGGGAGATTACTGTGCCCCCCCGGTCAAAGGCAACAGTGACATGGTCTGAGACCGGGACCCTTTGTTGTCCATGTTGCAACTCACGAAAAAACGCCAGCCAGAACAGCAACAGCGCCCAACAACAAGGCAAGCGGCACGATGAGCCATCGAGTTCTCACCGAGCTACCCTCCCTCAAACCGGCCCGCCTAAGTCGCCACCAACCCGTCTGCTATCGGACCAAACCAGGTCTGCTTAAGCGTCCCGAAAATAC
>CAJQQW010000260.1 GCA_905480565.1 uncultured Halioglobus sp.
TGTGGGCTATGCGTCATTCCGCTGACGTTAAAGGCGTGGCCTATATGGAAGGTATTGTGCAACCTGTGACTTGGGCGGATTGGCCCGAGAGTGCGGTTGGCATCTTTAAAGGCTTCCGCTCTGAAAAAGGCGAAGACCTGATCCTCAACCGCAATATGTTTATTGAAGCGGTACTGCCTTCTTCCGTACTTCGCGAACTCAGCGACGCCGAGATGAATGCCTATCGCGCGCCCCATAACGACGCGGACGATCGACAACCCCTGCTCAACTGGCCCAGACAAATCCCGATCGACGGCGAACCTGAAGATATCGTTGCGCTGGTGAATGAATACGGTGCCTTTATGGCGGAGAGCGAAATGCCCAAACTGTTTATCAATGCAGATCCGGGTTCAATGCTGGTGGGGCCGCAACGCGAGTTTTGCCGTCGCTGGCCTAATCAAAAAGAGGTCACTGTCAAGGGACTGCATTTTATACAGGAAGATTCCCCCGTCGAGATCGGTCAAGCCGTTGCTGGCTGGCTGAAAACCATTTAATTCAACTGCTGCATAAATAGAAGGAACCAAGTCATGTCAGACGCACCTGCTTACATCATCGCCAACTTCACCATTGAAGATAAAGACGAATACCGAAAATACGAAAAAGGCTTTTTCCCTATACTTAAAAAACACGGCGGCTCGTTTTTCACCTACGACGACAATACCAAGCACCTTGAGGGCTCTGACCCCAGGTCGGGGCGCATGGTGATATTTCAATTCCCGTCGGAAACCGCTGCTGAGGCCTGGTATAACGATCCTGAATATCAAGCGTTATCAGAACACCGCAGAGCCGGCACAAGCCTTGTTTCGTTGACTATGGTGCATGGATTGCCACCGCGTTAGCCAAACACATTAGAATTCTACAGCGAATCAATGCCACCCCACGTAACAATAATAAACTCGGCGGCGCTATCAGGAGACGACTGCCTGCTCAAGGGAGCTTTTCAACATGACGTGAAAACGGGTTTCTTCAAGTAAATCGAAATTAACTCAATCCGCCGCTATGATGCAGAATCTCGCGGCTCAATAAAGCGTGGCCGAAACATGGAGTTCAAGTTACCGCAGAAACCCGGCAACCAAGAGGCTCATTCGGCCAGTAAGAGGGAATTCCACGGCACAGAGCGTGATGACCGCGCATCCGGCACAGGGTTCATTAGCATCGGCGCTTGAGCACCGTCGCCAAAAATGAACCACCCCCGCGTCACTGTTGGACACCGACATGAATACAAAAAACTGCCTCGCAGCGGGTTAACGCTGCTAGCTGGTCTAGCGACGCAACACCATGCCCGCACTGACAATCACTAGCAGAGCTAATAACACCAGAAAAAGTGGTGGTAGCGCTGGAATACTTTTCGGCAATGGCCCCGGATTAGCCACTACCGGCACCGTCGTCCTTAATGTATAGGGCTGTGCAAGCTCGTTATAGCTTATAGTGGCCGAGTTGACTACCGAGGTAACCGCGGTAATCAGGCGCGTCTGCACCGTGACAGCCACCGGTGCTCCGTTGGGCGGTACATCGCCGATCGTCCAGGTAATAGTATTGGCGTTATTGTCGACAACGCCGCCGTTATCGGCAGACAGTATTTCAAGTTCCGCAGGCAAGGTGTCAATAATCACAACGTCTGTTGCGGTAGTGGTACCGAAATTGGCAACACCGATACCAAACGCCAGCGTCTGGCCGACAACCGCATTATCCACATCGCTGCCTTTAGCGAAAAGCACCAGCGGAGAGCTAGACACCGTGACCACTGCGCTAGCGCTGTCAGGCTGACTCAGATCGGACGTCAGGGTGGCTGTACTGGGCAGGCTCGTACCATTCGCCAGTGGACTGTCGACATTAACCGTGAATTCTACCGTTCCCGTCCCGCCCGCTTTCAGTGTGGTCGACGGCCAGACCACTTCACCACCCGATAAAATGCCGCCACCGGTTGCACTGACGAACCGTGCATTCGCAGGCAACGTCGTGCGAAGAACCGTGTTGGGAGCGTTCTCGTTCCCGTTGTTGGCATAGTTGATCTGGAATACAGCCTGACCGGCCGGTGCCACTGAAGTCGGGGACCCCGTAATTGTTATAGCCGGTTCAACGTGGCTGCGCACGACCGTCTGTGCCTGGGCACTTACAGGAGCGGCGTTTACAGCCGAGACGCTGGATGTATTGCTGTAGATGGTGCCGTCAAGCACACCATTCGGCGCCGCTAAAGTCAGGGTCAAGTTGCCAGAGGCGCCCGGCGGAACATTGCCCAAAGCCCAGCTGACGACCCCCCCGCTGCTGATGCCGTTGTTGTCAGCGTCAACAAAGCTTAACCCGCTGGGGATAATGTCTTCAACAACGGCGTTTTGTGCAGTCGCATTACCTGTATTTTCGTAGTTAATGCTATAAACCAGGTTATCTCCCGCATTGACACTATTGCCACCGGTCTTGGTGATAGACAGAGACGGCTGCGCAGCTACCGTCACCGAATTGGACACTGAAACCGGTGCTGCGTTAACCGCACTCGCACTCGCGTTATTGGTCCATG
>CAJQQW010000261.1 GCA_905480565.1 uncultured Halioglobus sp.
GTTTTAGTACACAATAGGTGTTTCGAATATATGACGATCGCTATTGCAGATGATACGCGGTCTCGCGTGGAAAAGTGCCTTTAGCATTGGAAGGAGATACAAAGCATGCCGCAGGCTTGTCAAAGCATGATGTGAGAAGATCAGGCCCATATGGTCATTACCTTGCGGCTATGCGCGACTCACGGGTGTAATCAATTCTTTTAGTCGAATCGGGGTTGAGGTGTCGCAAATCACAAATCCCGCGGTTTTTTACCCCATACAGGCCCGGAGCTTGCACGTTTGATTGCTTAGCAAGGGGATGTGACGCAGACCAATCTGTTGATGGCTGCGACGCGTATGTAATAGGTCCAAAACTATAAGTCGCATCAGCGCAGGTAGCGTAATGGTAGAGGTCGCCCTGTTCCCCATCCCCAATTCGGTGAATTTCCCCGGAGTTCCGTGTGCACTCCACGTTTTCGAGCCACGCTATCGGCAGATGGTTAGGCACTGTATCGAGACCGGTATGCTCATGGGCATCTGTCATACTGAGAAAGTGTTGCATGATGGCGTCGATGCGCAGAGCATGAGCGAGGCGCTTAACAGCAACCAGTCCACCTATAAGCCGTGTCGAATATTCTCTGCGGGCTCTGTAAAATTGTTGCAGGAGTTGGAGGATGGTCGCTTATTGATAGAGGTGGATACCTCGCTCCGCGTCCGACTGAAGACGGAAAAACAGACTCTGCCCTTCAGCATTTGGGCGTGTGAAGAGCTTTTGGATGAAGGTTTCGATGCCACATCAGAAGCGCTTTTGGCTCAAGCGCAGGAGAAAATTCTCCAGCGCCTGATCATACTGACCCACGACAATGAAAAAGCACAAGCAGAGCTAAAAAGCGCGCATTGGCAGGGCATGTCGGCACACAAGTTTAGTTTCGTAATAGCGGGCCTGCTAGGTATGCCGCCGGAGACATCGCAAAGGTTGCTGGAAATGACCAATCCCCAGGAGCGTTTGGACGATGTGCTGGGCATGATCAATCAGATTGGCGCTGACATCGGCAGTTAAATCACCGCTGTTTAAGCGCGAACAACGTTACGTAGTTCGCGTGAGAAGCCATAAAAATAGACTCGACAACAAACGGCGTGGCCCGCGTGCAATTAGGCGCAAAACTTGGGAAGTGTAAGCCGCAAGTAGCCTGCCGACACCTCCAATTAACCTGGCCGATGAAAGCCGCAAATTTTATGGCCATCGGGGTCAAGAAAATAGCACAGATAAACCGCGCCCATATCACTCTCACGAGCTCCCGGCGGTTGTTCTACGCTCGTACCGCCACTGGCAATCGCCATATCATGGAATGCCTGTATTTGCTCAGGCGACTCGCAAGTAAAGCCGATCGTCGAGCCGTTTGCGACAGTCACTGGCTCTCCATTAATGGGCTCACTGACACAGAATGTGGAGCCGTCATGCATGAAAAAAATACGTGTTTGCCCCGTGTCGTTAACGTGATCAAAGGGTGGGCTAGCGCCTAGCACACCTAGTACCGCAGTGTAGAACTCGCGCGTTCTTTCGATATCGCTGGACCCAATCATTACATGGTTGATCATCCGTCTCTCCCGTGTCGTGGCGTAATAGTATGTAGTAGTTTGTAGTAGTCAGGGTATCTCCAAATTGAGACCAGGGCCATAGCCGCAGTGCATCCTAGGCAGATCTATATCCAGCCGCTGCGGTATCTAACAATGATTTATGCAGTCAGTCAGATAATTTCGAACAGCATTTACTGTATGGCCCTACCAAGTGTAATACCATTGCTCCGTCGGTGTGTTGCTGGAAAACGCGAAAAATCGCAATGAGTGAGTTACTTAGCCCGTGAACAGATCGTTTTTATGCATGATGAGATAGTCTGCCTTTGGTCGTCTTTCTCGCCTGGCTCCAACATAAGAATACTACATGCATGTTTCTGTCAGGCTAAAAAAAGAATAAACAGCGACTCTGCCTTGTTTCTTTACGCGCTGACGAGGACCTAAATATACAGTATGAGGCTGCCAGCGATAGTCAGTAGGACATTGGCGAACGCATATGCGCCAGTGTATCCGAGCGACGGCATAGGGCTTTTTGCTTCACTGGTGACTACGCTTAATGAAGCGCCGCTTGTCATCGAGCCGGTAATGCCGCCGAGTAACAGGACAGGGTGAATTTTCAGCACTTTTCGCCCGAACACATAACCAATCAGAACCGGAATTACTGTGACGCAGGCTCCGGCTATAATCAGTGCTGGTCCAGCGGTGACAAAGGTGGCGATTATGTCGCCACCCGCGCGAAGCCCTACCCCTGCCATGAACAGCAACAAGCCAAACTCCATCAGGATCCAGAGTGCACCATCTGGAATGCGCCCAAATACCGGATAGACACCACGGCAGTAACCGATGATGAGGCCTGATGCGAGTAACCCTCCGGCAGAGCCGAGTCCGATAGAAACCTGTCCAAATGTAACAGCGAACAATCCCAGCAGTACACCCGCCACTATGCCAAAAGAAAAAGTTACCATGTCGGTTTCCGCGATTGGACGCTCGACATGTCCGATTTCGTCCCCAAACACGTCGATATTTTCGTTCGTGCCGACGACTGTCAGGATGTCACCCTTTGAAATCTGTACCTCCGCTCTCAGTGGCACGCTAATATTCATACGCGATAACCGGGTGATGATAACCCCGAATTTATATGGCAAATTCAACTGATTAACTGTTTTGCCTACAACATCCTTGTTGATGACGACTACCTGCGCTGTCTGCGTTGCTTCGTCTCTATTAATGTCGGGTGTTATCTCTTCAGCGATCTTGGAAATGGAAGTGGTAAAAAATTCTACAGGGCCCACCACAAGAAGCTCATCCCCAAGCTGAACTTGATCAGTATCACCGTGCTTTAGAATATTGCCGTTGCGACGTATACGCACAAGGGAACGCTCATCCCAGTATTTTTCGCGCAGTTCGGCGATTGTCTGGGCAGTAATATCAGGGTTGGTAATACGATAGACGCGCGCGTCGACATTCGCATCTTCCGGTGTGAGAGCGTCTTTTTCGGCATTCTCAAGTGCAGCTGCTTCCGCTACAAGATCAATCCCCAGTAACCGTGGCAACAGTTTGATGATGGCAATAAGGCCAGCCAGCCCGAAAATATATGTAATGGCATAGCCAGTGGCCAGATTATCCATCATCTCATCTGCAGTGAAACCTGGTGGCGGTTGCACCTGACCGGAACGTATCGCTTCTTGGGCGGCTGCGAGGGTAGGCGAGCTGGTCAGTCCTCCGGACAATATGCCAGCGGACGTGCCGGGTTCGAGTGCTAAAAATTTAGAGGCGACCACTGCAA
>CAJQQW010000262.1 GCA_905480565.1 uncultured Halioglobus sp.
GAGGGTAGGCGAGCTGGTCAGTCCTCCGGACAATATGCCAGCGGACGTGCCGGGTTCGAGTGCTAAAAATTTAGAGGCGACCACTGCAATCGTGAAGCCGCAGCCTGCAATAACAACAGCCAGCAAGAAGTAGCGCAAACCGTCTGTGCGCAGCACGTCGAAAAACCGCGGCCCGGCTTGGTAGCCTACAGAAAATATGAATAGCGCAAAACCGACCGCCTGGGCGCCGGGCGACATACGGAAATCGAAGTGTCCTAAAAATAGCCCGGCGAACAAAACTCCAGCCACCGGCCCCAATGAAAAGCTGCCTAGCTTAATCCCACCGATCAAGTAGCCGATGCCAATGATGAGAAATAGCCCCAGCACCGGCTGGTTGCGCAGTACACCGAGAAAGGAGATGAATAAGTCTGTCTCTAGCATGGGAAGGAACCATCATGTTGCACACAGTGCGGTGTAATAGAGCGCATGCCTGCCCGCAGCGACACACCTATAGTTAAGGATCGTGTTTTATCTGCGGGTTGAGATGACCATTTCTCGGGTCGCGATGGCAGCAGTGCCCGCTTCATACTCTGCCATGGTACTCGAGCCCGACCGGATGTAGCGACGGGCCGCTTAAAAAAACTACTCAATATCGGGTACCCTCGCTTCTGTCCTTGTCCTAGGCTGGTGGATCGGGATCAAGAATATCCTGTGTTCGTAACTCGAAATCGCTAGCATCGTGACGTTCCCACAACTGTTTGGATTTGTCTCCGAATGGTCTGTTCACCATTTGACCCCTTTTGAATGCGGGTCGTTTATTCATCTCGTCCACGTAGCGGCCTAGATGAGTGTAGCTGTGCGCCTCCAGAAACTCGGCAGCGTTATAAGCAAGACCGCGGATTACGGCTCCATACCAGGGTGCTATGGCCATGTCCGCGATAGTATAGTCATCACCCGCAATGTACTGTCGCTCTTGAAGTGTTTGATCGAGCAGATCGAGTTGGCGCTTTACCTCCATAGTGTAGCGGTCGATAGCGTATTCGATTTTGATCGGTGCGTAGGCGTAAAAATGACCAAATCCGCCGCCCATCAGGGGAGTTGCGCCCATTTGCCAGAACAGCCAGTTCAGGCATTCTGTGCGTCCAGCGTGATCGTTGGGGATAAATTCCCCGAATTTTTCTGCCAGATAGAGCAGGATTGCGCCGGATTCAAACACGCGGAGCGGTTCGTCACCGCTGTAGTCCACTAGCGCGGGGATCTTGGAATTGGGGTTTGCCGCCACGAATCCGCTGTCGAACTGTGAACCATCACCAATATTTATCAGCCAGGCATCGTATTCAGCCCCGCTATGGCCTTTTTCAAGTAGTTCCTCAAGCATCACAGTCACTTTGATTCCGTTAGGCGTGGCCAGGGAGTACAGTTGCAAGGGATGCTTGCCCACTTGCAGCTCTTTTTCCTGCTGCGCGCCTGCGGTTGGGCGATTGATGTTGCCAAAGGCCTGGTTATTATCAGGCTTCCACTTCCAGACAAGGGGTGGCTCGTAGTTTTCTTGTTCCGACATAAAATGGCTCCGAGTTACAACGTTAAGAAATTGTATACCAACTGTGGTTTTAAATTAATCATAGCTCGGTCTTTTTAGAACCTCTTCTACCACCAGGGGAATTCAGTGCTAATTCAAAAGGAGCAAGTAGATTCACTCTATATGTGTTCGGTATGCAGTTTTGTGTTTATGGTTTCGATGCTGGAATACCATGCCATAAATAACGTGGCTACAACGCCCCGACATGTTGCAAGCCTGCCTTAACTTTATGTTGTCTCTCGGACCATATGGATGGGGTAGCTGCGAGAATGAATATGTCGGAGCGGTTGCACGATCCACTATAAGGACTCATCAATTTCAGCGTTTACGCGTGTTTCGATATAGTCAAAAAATGGGTTATGCCGCAATCGCATAAACTGGCTTAGCGGGGCAATAAGCAGGCGAGTTTCTCCTCGTGGCTGCATTGCTCCAAGCGACAGGCCACGGTAAACGTTTTGTTCAGTTAGTCCGTTACCATAAACCGGGTCCTCCGGCGCAAAGGGAATGGCTACATGAGACAACGAATAAACACCTTGCGGCCAAATTACAGGCAGGGCCGTCGTCTCCACGTCGTTACTGAATGGCGCTTTCGTCCTCTGGGCCAGCTGCAGTGAGCCTGGCGAGGTGTTGGTGATAACGGTTAGTTGGTAGGACAGGTCCTCATCGGCTTTAAGCCGCAGCAGCGGCGATGCGTTTGCTGCAGGGATGAATGGCGTTAATTCAGCGTTGCGATTCACGTCAAAGATCACCAGCTCGCTGTCGAGATTGTCCAGCCGCCCGTAGAGCCGCTGGATAGTGGCCGATGTGTGTACGGTGGCATCTGTCCAGGACAAAAATGTCAGAATGCCCGGGAAATTGGCCAGTTTCCCTGCATTCTGCGCACGCCGCATACCAACCCGCAAAGCGGCGGTGACGGCCCACGCCTGTTGGGCAGCATTTTTGGGGAAAGAGTTGTATTTAAAGGGGTCGAACTCGGGTTGAATCGTCAGCCAACGCGATTGGGCAAAATAGGGAATCCATCCCCACAACCTGTACCAGTTGGCAAATCTGGCCACGGCGGCAATACCGATCTCTGGAGAAAATAGTAGCAATTGCTCAGGCATTGGCATGCTGTCATCAAACAAGGCGTCCAGCGCATAGTTAACCGCCAGGCCTCCCCCATTGGAGTAACCGGCCATAAAAAAGGGAAGATCAGGGCCTATGCGCTGATGCACGTGTCGGGCGCCCAGCCGGCTTGCCGCCTGCCAATCCTGCCACTTTACCTTAGTCAGGGCTGCCGGTATCGTGCCATGGCCGGGCATGCGTAAAGCGAGCACGTAAAAACCCTGCGAGTAAAGAATTTCGGCGAGTTTCCGCATGCTGTAAGGGGAGTCCGTGAGTCCGTGCAATAACAGGGCGCCGCCTCTTATATTTTCCGGGACCAACTCAAAACTGCGATTCCAGTTTTGCTCCGGCCAAGCTGGATCCTGAGGGCCGCCGCGCCGGTAGCGGCTATAGTGCATGGCAGCGGTGTCTTGCTGCGGTTGATAAATCTCCCGGTTCAGCTCATCAAATAAACGCTGTTCCTGATTCAGGTAATCGGCTAGCCGGTAGTTTTCGGTGAGGTCGGCAGCACGAAACTCAGCTGTCAGCTGTGTGGTATGCCAGCTTTGTAAGGCCGGCATATTGCGCGATTCGAAAGCCCAGGCGAGCAACAGCGCAGAAACGATAAAGACAAATCCAAGTAGCAGCCTGACGCCTATCCTAATCACTTTTACAATCATGAAATCCTTTCCCTAAGTCTGCCATCAGTGGCACGGTAATTATGAGTCTAACATTGCATTTTGAGACCAGACACGCCAGCTACACGGAAATAGGGTTTTGCCGCAGGGGATGTTAGGCCGCCGTTGCTTGTTTCGTGTTCGCCATACCTGCGGGGCACTCCTGCCGGGCGTCAAATGGTTGTTTCAGCGCCGATAATACGGACCTCCACTGGTCAGGTTCTCTGAGCGGGAAACAGAAAGTATAGATCAAAGATTGGGCTTGCGGGAAAGCAGGGCGTTGTAGTGACAGCGCTTTTAGCGGAGAGTAACCCAATGGGCGGAGACAGCGGCCTCAGCGCGGAAAGGGGTGTTGGCTGTGACGACAAATAAAAACCCGCCGGAGCGGGTAAAAGGAGCCTGGATGGCGGTAAAAAAATAAAAATGGTGCTGCTCAGTGGTGCCACGGAATAGGGATCACCACTGGACCGAGGGATGAGTCAGGAAGGCCGACATACTGTGGCGTTGTGATTGCCCTGACCACATTGCTATTCACGCTGAACTTTAGCGCTCCTGCTCTTTACGGAGGTGCAGCAACCAGGAACTGCCGTTTTTCTCGGCATCGTAGAACACAGCGGCGGTGAAAAACACCATGAGTAGCAAGACAATGTGTGCAGCGACGCTGATGCCGAAATAAATAATGCTTCCCAGATAGATAGCGAACGCGCCGCTCCACATGGTAGCGAGGATGATCATGATAAAAAGCCTGCTGGGGGGATCGGGAATGTGCCGCAGCGGATTTTTAGTGGAGTCGAATATGTAGGTGTAAGCGTCATACAGCTTGAGAGCGAGTTGTTTCATATTTTTCACCTTTTATTGTGCATTCGACCTGTATACGGGCGTGCCGCCAAATTGGATTATCGAGGTCATTCTTCTGGCCTGGGCAGCCCAAATCCGGCGTTGCCCATGGGTTATCGAGGAGCATTATCCAACGATTTGGGATTTGCAGGCGGTTCCGGGCGCCGGAAGTGGCACAGTTACGCCCTCTATCTGCTCTGAAACACCAGAAAAACCGCCTGAGAGGCTCCGACTGCCTCGATCATAGCCAAGAGAGTCGTTTGTAGACGGACCGCTTGCAGTGCAGCAGACAAGGCGCGGTGAGATGCGGCCAAGCGACCCCGGCGGGCGACCTGTATCGCTGGACACTGAGGCTACCTCGGTCGAAAATAATGGCGCTATACTGAGCGTGCCAAGTATCTCCCGAGACGTCGCTGAAATGTACAGGTGTCATCTCAAGGATAAGACAATATGACGCACCCTGATTCGAAGCAAAGGCTTGATGCGATTTTCGACGCCCACATGGATGCAGAACTGGCTGGCGATCTTGATGAGACCCTGGCGACCATGGCGCCTAATCCACACCTCGTAAATGTCCCTACTATGGTCGGGGGACAGGGCGCAGCGGCGGTCCGGACATTCTATGCCAAGCGTCTGATAGGCCAGTTTTTTCCGCCCGATGCCGTATTTGAGAAT
>CAJQQW010000263.1 GCA_905480565.1 uncultured Halioglobus sp.
GTTCCACATCGGCAACAGCGCCGAGCTCGTAATACAACAGCCCGGCACCCAAGCCGATCAGCGGCAGCAAAAACCAGGCCGAAAAGGCGGTCGCAGCAGGAAGGTCGGGGCGCTCCGCCTCATGCCTGTGCTCGTCTTCCAAAAGACGCAGGCGCGCATCTTCGAGCAACACACTCTCACCCTGCGACTCCAGCTCCTGCTTGCGCTGCCGGTACCACGCCAGGTTTGCCGCATCGAGTTCTGCCTCGGTGCTCCCGGAACGACGCCTTGGAAACAGGAAAAAAATACCGCTGAAGAGAACCAGCCCCACGCACGCCATTATAAAAGTCGTCAAGAATCCTGCTCCGCTTTCTCAAGCAGTTGATCAAGTCGCGCACGTTCGTCAGGCTCCAGCGCCGCTGACTCTCCTCCCGCGCCCTTGCGAGAGCGCAGAACGAGCAGCATGATCACCATACCGGTCAGCAACAACAGTGCAGGTGCCGCCCACAGCAGGAGGGAAACACCGCCAAACCGAGGCCTGTAGCGCACAAACTCACCGTAGCGCGCGACCATATAGTCCAGAATCTCTTCATCTGACGCCCCGGCCTGCAACTGTTGGTGGAGCAGCTTGCGTAAATCCTGCGATATCGGTGCATTGGAGTCGGCTATATTCTGGTTCTGGCACTTGGGACAACGCAGTTCCTGACTGAGCATGTAATAGCGCTGCTCTAGCTCAGGAGCATCGAACTGGTAAGTCTCAATAACGGACCATGCCGGCGGTGCCGCACAAAACATCACCACAAGCGCAAAGCGTATCCACGTCATCAGGGTTGCGCCTCGCCGCCCAAGCTTAGGTAAAGTGGCTCCAATGTGGACCGCCACGCGCTCTCGTCCACCACACCCACGTGACGATAGCGGATAACACCCTGGGCATCGATCAGATACGTTTCCGGTGCACCATACACACCAAGATCCAACCCCAGGGAGCCCTCGCGATCGACAATATTGAACCGGTAGGGGTCGCCCAATTGCTGCAACCAGCGTTGCGCCGCTGCATCCTCATCCTTGTAGTTCAGTCCGTATATCGGCACACCCCGCGCAGACAGTTGCAGGAGATAGGGATGCTCAACCCGACAGGAGGGACACCAGGTCGCCCACACATTGAGTAGGCCAACACGCCCTGCCAGATTTTCCGCTGACAGTCTTTCATCCGCACCAAGCTTTGGCAGATCAAACGAGGGAAAGGGATCATCAATCAGCGCGGAGGGCATCTCTTTCGGGTCCAGCGAGAGACCCCTGAAGAGAAACAATGCCAACACGGTGAACAGTATCAGCGGCAAGAATAACTTGAGTCTATGCCCCATGCGCCAATGCCCTGCTGGAAACAGCGTTGCGCTGACGACGGTATCGCTTGTCCAAGGCCGCGGTTATGGCGCCGACAGCCATGAATATTGCGCCCAGCCACATCCAGCGGACCAGCGGCTTGTAATGCAAACGCATCGCCCAGGCACCCGCTTCACCCACCGGCTCGCCCATCGCGACATAAAGGTCCCGCATCAATCCCGCATCAATCGCGGCCTCTGTCATGACCTGCCCCGACGCCATGTAGCGCCTTTTTTGTGGATTCAGTCGCGCAACAAGCAGCCCCTCACGGTAGACCTCGAAGCGGGCCTCGTCGGCGACAAAATTGGGGCCGCGCACAGGCGCCACCTCGACAAAGCGGAACTCGTAATCTGCCAGTGTACGACTATCGCCTGGCGACATCTTGAGATCGTGCTCCTGTGAATACTGACTGGTTGCCACAACCCCCACCACACAGATCGCGAAACCCAGATGCGCAATTACCATACCGAGGTAAGAGGACGTCAGGCGACTGAGGCCTCTTGCACGCCCGCCCATGCGACGCCAACAGTCTTGCGCCAACCCTAGCACAAGCCAGGCGGCCAGCAGCACCGCGAGGGCGACCCAAATATTATAAGGGGCATGCAGGAACGGCAGTGTGACACCGCAGAGGAGTGCAACCAGAGCAGGTATGCCCAGTTCGGTGCGCCAGCGCGCCAGTGTGTCGCCCTTCCAGCGCGACACTGGCCCCATCCCCATGAACGGCATCAACAGCGCCATCAGCGGGACGAAAACGGCATTAAAATAAGGCGGCCCCACTGACACTTTCCCCTGCCCCAATGCATCGACAATCAGCGGGAACAACGTACCAAACAACACTGTGAGGGTCGTCACGAGGAATATGACGTTGTTGAGCAGCAGCAAGCTCTCCCGTGATACCCAGGCAAAACTCAAACGGCTACTCACAGCCGGAGCCCTGAAGGCATACAAAGTCAGCGAGCCACCCACCACGAGCGCAAGAAATACAAGAATGAACATGCCACGGGCGGGATCCGTTGCAAACGCATGCACAGAGGTGAGGACACCTGAGCGAACTAGAAAAGTGCCCAACAGACTGAGCGCAAAGGCGAAGATTGCAAGCAGCACAGTCCAGCTCTTGAACAAGCCACGCTTTTCCGTTGCCGCGAGGGAGTGTATCAATGCCGTACCAGCCAACCAGGGCATGAAGGACGCATTTTCGACCGGGTCCCAAAACCACCAACCTCCCCAGCCTAACTCGTAGTATGCCCACCAGCTGCCGAGCATGATGCCCAGGGTCAGAAAGCCCCAGGCAATATTCGTCCAGGGCCTGGACCAGCGCGCCCAGGAGGCATCGAGACGCCCGCCCCACAGCGCTGCGATTGCGAAAGCAAAGGCAACAGAAAAACCAACGTAACCCATATACAGTAGCGGCGGATGAATAATCAGACCAGGGTCCTGCAAAAGCGGGTTAAGGTCGCTGCCATCCAATGGCGAAAGCGGTAGAAGGCGAGCAA
>CAJQQW010000264.1 GCA_905480565.1 uncultured Halioglobus sp.
GAGGGGGGCACAATTCCCCGCGGCGCACCCGTGACAAGAGCCTGCCGCCCGGAATACCGTAGATGCCAGCAAACCGCACCACCGACGCACGATGACCCGAATCCAGCAATTGCCGCTCCGACTCGATGATTGCCTGGGCCCATGGATCGTCACGAGACAACGCGCTTTCCTCGTCAACCCAGCCCCCCTGCGACTCGGCAAATACTCGCGTACTGCTGGCCATCAGAATACACCGCGGGCGATGCTCACCCAGCCCAGAAAGAAGGTTTGTCATGGACTGCTGGAACCCTTTGATGTACCCCGCTGTAGAGCGGTCAGGGGGATTAAATGTAGCAAGCACAAAGTCCGGCGCCAGAGTCGCGGCAAAATCCAGACTACCGGGCAGGGTATAGTCGCCAGACCGGGCATTGATCTGCAATGGCAACTTGGCAACATTGCGCCGCAGCCCTGTGACGACCCAGTTGCGGTCCGCCAACAGGGACCCTGCTCGAATGCCGAGGTCACCGCAGCCTACAATTAGCACAGAACTGCTCTTCATATTATTGTCTCTCACTGGTTACACTAAGGGCCTTTGAACAAGGCTCCTTGCAGCCAAGGGTTCAGCTTACGCCTATGACATTAACAGAATTGCGCTACCTTGTGGCGCTGGCAGAGACAGGACATTTTCGCAAGGCCGCAGAGCAATGCAGTGTCAGTCAGCCTACCTTGAGCATTGCCATCAAAAAGCTGGAGTCAGAACTGGGGATCAGCCTGTTTGAACGGGCTCGCCATAAGGTTGCCACTACCCCTACGGGAGACGGGATTGTAGAACAGGCGCGCTCGGTCCTGGACGCCGTGCAGGGTCTTTACGAGCTGGCTGAACTGGGCAAGGACCCGTCCGGCAGCGTGCTCTCCGTAGGCGCAATTTACACGGTGGGACCTTATCTGTTTCCCCGGATGGTCAGCGCTATGCAGGAATCGGCGCCCCAGATGCCTTTATACATAGAGGAAAGTTACACACACATACTCCGAGGTAAACTAAGCGGGGGAGACCTTGATGCCATCTTCGTTGCACTACCTTTCGAAGATGTTGATGTCGTAACGCGCGCGCTCTTCGATGAACCCTTTGTCGTTGTAATGCCTCGGGGGCATCCCCTCGCGGGCGAGCGTGCTATCGCACCGTGTGCACTGGCCGATCATCGCGTATTGCTTATGGGTGAGGGTCACTGTTTTCGAGACCAGGTACTGGACGCCTGTGCGGGCCTGGCGGACGCGGTAAGAGAGCAGTCCGCCAAGGGCGAAGCGCCGGTCGAGGGTAGCTCATTGGAAACGCTCAAGCACATGGTGGCCAGTGGCCTGGGCATTACCGTCCTGCCGAAGTCAGCGGCGCTGGAATCGAGCTATGACAAGAATAACGTGGTTGTGGTCCCTTTTCTGGACCCGCCTCCCTCACGCAGTATCGCGCTCGCCTGGCGGGCCAGCTTTCCACGCCCGGAGGCGATTGACCTTTTGATCAACGCCCTGCGAGCCCGGCCGCAATCTTGACGCAGCACATCGCCAATCAATCTGTTGAGATACTGCGCGGTGTGGGGCCGGCACTAGCCGGTAAGCTTGCCGACTACGGTGTCCGAAGCATTCAGGATCTGCTTTTCCACTTGCCACTGCGATACCAGGATCGAACCCGCATTACACCTATCGCCACCGCCCGAGAGGGCGATGATATTGTTATTGAGGGGGATGTAAGAGCCGCAGACGTGGTGTTTGGCAGACGTCGCAGTCTTGTTGTGCGCTTACAGGATGGCAGCGGCACGCTGACCTTGAGGTTTTTTCATTTCTCGGCTGCGCAAAAAAACAATCTCTCTTGCGGAACACGACTGCGTTGCTTCGGTCAAGCACGCAGAGGCAGCAGCGGCATCGAGATGTATCATCCCGAATACCGGCAAGTTCTGGACGACGATACACCGGTGGATACTTCGCTGACCCCGATATACCCGACCACCTCGGGTATTGGGCAGAGCCAGTGGCGCAAGTTGTGTGCCCAGGCCGTGGCAAGGCTTGATGGGGAGGAAGTCCACGAATTACTGCCCCCCAACGCGCGCTACCCCTACGAGCTGACGCGGGCCCTGCACTACCTGCATGCGCCACCACCGGACGCGCCACTGGAGGAACTGCGCGAGGGACGCCACCCCGCTCAACTGCGGCTGGCACTGGAGGAACTGGTAGCTCACAACCTGTCTCTCTGCAGACTGCGTGAACATCAGCAAAGGGAAGGCGCACCGGCATTGCCTTACCAGCCCCGGCAGCTGGACGCGTTTTTTGCCGCGCTGCCCTTCACGCCAACCGGCGCTCAACGGCGGGTACTGTCTGAGATCGCTGCAGATCTTGCCAAGCCATTACCCATGATGCGGCTGGTGCAGGGTGATGTGGGCTCGGGAAAGACTCTCGTGGCCGCAGGAGCTGCATTACAAGCCATCTCCAACGGCTATCAGGTTGCCCTGATGGCGCCTACCGAAATTCTTGCGGAGCAGCACCGCCACAATTTCCAGCAATGGTTCGAGCCCTTGGGTATCACGATGGAATGGCTTAGTGGTCGCTCCAAGGGCACACGACGAACCAGCGCCCTTGCGCGCATCGTATCAGGAGAAGCGAGCCTGGTGATCGGTACCCATGCCCTGTTTCAGGATGACGTCGAGTTTTCGCGTCTTGGGTTGGTTGTCGTCGACGAACAGCACCGTTTTGGCGTGCACCAGCGCCTTGCACTGACAAGAAAATCCTCCCCCGAGGAGGGACAGCCCCATCAACTCATCATGACGGCCACACCGATACCCCGAACACTATCGATGGTCGCCTACGCAGATCTTGATGTCTCCATTATCGACGAACTGCCGCCGGGCAGATCGCCGGTGGCTACGGCGCTGATCGACAGCAGCCGTCGCGCAGAAGTGGTTGACCGGGTGGCGGCGGCCTGTGCGGAAGGTCGTCAGGCCTACTGGGTATGCACACTTATCGAGGAAAGCGACACACTGCAAGCACAAGCGGCTGAAGCGACAGCAACAGAATTGCAGCAGGCGCTACCGGCCCTGCGGATCGGCCTCGTCCACGGGCGGATGAAGCCTGCAGAAAAAGAGCGGGTCATGTCCGCATTCAAGAACGGGGAGGTTTCGCTGCTGGTGGCCACGACTGTTATCGAAGTGGGCGTCGACGTTGCCAACGCCAGCCTGATGGTTGTCGAGAACCCGGAGCGCCTCGGCCTCGCGCAGTTACACCAGCTGCGCGGCAGAGTAGGGCGGGGCGAGCAAGCCAGTCACTGCGTATTGCTGTATCAGTCGCCCCTCTCGGCGAACGGTCGCCAGCGTTTGTCGGTACTGCGTGAGAGCACAGACGGTTTTTACATTGCGGAAAAAGACCTGCAGCAGAGAGGGCCCGGAGAGGTACTAGGCACTAGACAGACTGGCCTCATGGAGTTCCGGATAGCTGAGCTGCCTGCCCACAATTATCTGCTGGACGATGTTCAGTCTATCTCGGACACTATCCGCCAAGCCCGCCCCGAGCTCGCGGACCCACTGATAACACGCTGGACAGGAAGCCGGCAGCACTTCGCCAAAGTCTAAGCGCGGCCCAACCAGCCTCGGAACGCTCCTTTGTTTTCCCTGCTCAGGTATCGCCAGCGCGATCCGATAAACTTTCCCAGCGAGCGTATGCCATCTCCAGTTCAACCACAATATCGGCCAGTGCCTGCAGTCGGGCCTCTCTAATATCATGGTCCTGCTGGTAAAATGCAGGGGCGGCAATCTCTGCCTCCAGCTCTGATTGGCGTGACTCCATGGCCTCAATGCCCTGCGGCAAATCGTCCAGCTCGCGTTTTTCCTTGAAGGTCAATTTTCTGTTGTGCTGCTTTTGTTCGCGGGTGCCTTTTTTGCCGGCAGGGGGAGGTTGCGCCGCAGTTTTCTCGCCACTTTGCTCCAGGCTTTGCAATCGGCCCCCATGCTCTACCCAATGGCTATAACCACCCACCCATTCCTCAACACCGCCGACACCGTCAAGCACAAGAATGCTGGTCACCACATTATCCATGAACTCACGATCGTGGCTGACAAGCAATACGGTGCCCTCAAAATTCAACAGGATTTCCTCCAGCAACTCCAGAGTTTCTACGTCCAGATCATTGGTTGGCTCATCCAGCACCAACAGGTTCGCAGGCTTACTGAACAGTTTGGCAAGAATGGCGCGGCTTTGTTCGCCGCCGGAGAGCGCCTTTACCGGAGTGCGCACCCGCTCCGGTGAAAAGAGAAAATCTCCGAGATAACTAATGGCGTGCCGGCGCTTGCCATCGAGCTCGATAAAATCCTGGCCACCACAGACATTGTCGATCAGGTTCTTTTCCGGATCGAGGTGCGCTCGCAGCTGATCGAAATAGGCCACCTCCAGGCGTGTCCCCAAGGTGACCTGTCCCTGTGTCGGCGTAAGCTCACCGACCAGAATTTTTATCAGGGTCGATTTGCCCGACCCGTTGGCGCCAACAATACCAATACGATCACCCTGACTTACCAGTGTTGAGAACGGTTTCAGGACGGTCTTGCCCTCGTAGGCATGTGAAACATTTTCCAACTCCGCGACCCGTTTACCGGACCGGTCCGCAGACTCCATACTGAAACTGGCGTTACCTGTTCGCTCACGCCGGGATGCGCGCTCTACCCGCATGGCTTTCAAGGCGCGAACACGGCCTTCATTGCGGGTTCGTCTGGCCTTGATCCCCTGGCGGATCCACTTTTCTTCTTCTGCCAGGCGCTTATCAAACAGTGCGTTCTCCCGCTCCTCGGCGGCTAACTGCTGATCGCGAAAGCGCAGAAAATCTTGGTATGTGCCCTCCCAAGCGCGCAGATGCCCGCGGTCGAGTTCGGCAATGGTTCGCGCCAGACTTTGCAGAAAAGACCGGTCGTGTGTAATAAATATGATAGCGCCCGCATAGACCTGCAATTGATTCTCCAGCCACTCGATCGCGGGAATATCAAGGTGATTGGTTGGTTCGTCCAGCAATAAAATATCCGGTTCGCTGACCAGCGCGGCGCCCAAAGCCACGCGTCGCCGCCAGCCACCAGACAAGCTCGACATACTGGCGTTGGCTGGCAACTGCAACTGAGAAATCACGGTTTCAACCTTCTGCGCCAGCCGCCAGCCGTCCTTCGCCTCCAACTCAGTCTGAACCGAGGCCATGGTGTCCATGTCCCCTTCGAGGATGCTGTGATGATAGCGCTTTAGCAATTCACCCACGTCCGCCAAGCCTCCGGCGACGACGTCGTAAACGTCCTGCTCATCAGCACCCGGCAGTGACTGGTCCAGGTAGCTGATGCGGGTCCCGTCGCGCACCCAGCGTTCGCCGCTCTCCAGATTAATATCGCCCCTAATCACTTTCATTAAGGTGCTCTTACCCGCACCATTGCGCCCCAACAGCCCGACACGGTTACCCGGGTTTAAGTTGAACTCCACCTTGTCCAGAAGAACATGAGTGCCGTACTGGAGACAGGCTTGATCGAGGGAAAGCAAGGGCATGAATAGCGCGCCGGTTACAACGAGCCCGGAATTGTACGTGAGAACGCACAATTACTCGAACAGATCATCTCCTCGCTGCCAGGATAAGTTCCGTCGCGCGATGCTCGTATAATTCCTCTAGTGCCCACCGCCTGTCCTGCGTCACGCAAATAAGCGCGCGTGTGCCGAGCAAGTGTGACTGACGATAGCGCATGCCTCTGAAGGAGAGGCGTTTCAGGCCGTATTACACACCTGTTAACAGGGAAGAGCGCTCTATTCAGAAAAAAGGGCTTGCCAGCGCGCTGCCAGCTCGCGGTTCCCGATTTTTTCGAGAGCTTCAATATTGCGAGCAGGTATACGCTCCGGTTGCGGGTAGTCCGCTACAGCCGCGCTGACCATATCTTCCCGCAGCAGGTGTATCAGGGGGTAGGGTGAGCGATTGCTGTAACGGCTAGCAGAGTCGGAGTCTTCACCCGCAAATACGTAGTCCGGATGAAAACTCGCCAATTGTACAATGCCTGCGAGGCCGGCCTCGTTTACAGTGTCCTCCGACACATGCAGAAACGACAGATAATCCGAAAATTTTTCAAGTGCGGACGGAAACACCAACAGCGTGGTTGCGACATCCGTCTGTGCGGTGGAATACAGGGTATCCAGCTCGCGCAGGAACGCCTCGTGAAGCTCCTTTCGGCCGGTTTGCGCGCAGATAACAATACGCAGGGCTTCGCCGCCCAACAGCGGGCGAGCGAAGGGGCAAAGGTTCAGGCCTACAACGAATTGATCCAGCCAGCGCCGAACCTGTTGCTCAACTTTGGCGCTCAACACTACAGGCCTGGGGCTACGTTCAGCCCATGATAGACGGCAGTTCTTTCTGCAGGGCCATCTTCTCCTTAATTGCCCCACCTGTTAGCGCAAAGCCCAACAGTTTGCCGTCACTGTCACGAAATTGCGCATTGACGCTGTTGCCATCTGCCTCGATGTTCCACTCGCCTGTTGTGTCTGGCGTTACGGGGGCGACAACAACAGGGCATGCCGGTGTTTTAATTGTCACCGGCATAGCAGGATAGACCACTTCCGTCGGCTCTCCTGCCAGCGTCTTGCCGAGGGCCTTGGCCGCTGCCATCAGGGGAGCGACGTAGACCAGCACATGGCCATCTACCTCTGCACAGTCACCCATAGCATACACATTGGTCGCACTGGTTTGCAGCAAGCGATTGGTCACAATGCCGCGGTTGGTCGCGAGGCCGCTGGCCTCTGCGAGGTCGGTACGCGCCCGAACGCCGACCGCAGATACGACGATATCGGCGTCAATAGTGTCACCGTTGTTTAATGTCACCGTGACCCCGTCTGCCGACTTGTTCACCTCGGTGACAAGGGGGCCAAAATGAAATTTCGCGCCCTTCTCTTCCAGCGCGGCTTGCACGGCCTTGCCGGCCGTTTCTGGTAACAGTGTTGGCAGGCAGTAACCAAGGGGATCGACAACCTCCACCTCGAAGCCACCGTTGAGAAGGTCATTGGTGTATTCGCAGCCAATGAGGCCACCGCCGATAATGCAGATTTTCTTCACATCGTTCTTGGCCACAGCGGTGCGGAAATCCGCATAGTCCATGAGATCGTTGACGGAGTAGACGAGTTCCAGGCCGTCGCCCTGGATCGGCGGACGGATTACCTGAGCGCCAACCGCAAGCACCAGTTTGCTGTAATGCACCGCCGTGTCGGCATCACCGGTTTTGATCATCTGGTTAGCGGTGTCTATTTCATTGACCTTGGTCATGGTCCAGACACTGGCTTTCAGCTGGGTGCCCATTGCGCCGGCATCCGACTGAGCGAGGTCGTCCGCGGACTGATCCCGCGTATACCCGGTTGACAGCATCGGCTTTGAATAGGCGCGGCCATCATCAGAGGTAATCAGGATGAGGGGCGTTTCCGTGTCGTGCTTCCGAAATTCCTTGGCAACGCCGTAACCCGCCAAACCGGTACCCAGAATCACTACCGGGGCGTGTTCCTTGTCTACCGCAGGCTCCTGATGATGGGGTGCAGACTCCTCTACCTCATCCTCCAGCAGTTCAAAATCCTCTTTGCCCACGCCACAATCAGGGCACAACCAGTCTTCGGGGACATCCTCCCACTTGGTGCCCGGTGCAATTCCATCATCGGGCCAGCCCAGCTTTTCATCATAGACCAGACCACAAACAATACATTCCCACTTTTTCATAACCATCTCACTCTGGTGATTTTCATAGCTCCCCTGCCGACTTGCAACGCTGCGGGCGGAGGCCAAAATTCGAGACGAAACACTATAGTTCTGTACAATAATTGTGCAAGGATTTTCTTGCTTCAGGCGTTCTAATTCGAGCCTGTCCTGCCTTGCAAGCCCCGTTCGGATAGCGCATCCTCGCTTCTCCAAACATGGAAGGTAAACCTGTGTCTTCGAATAGTTCGGCCTCGGGGGGGCCTGGAAAATCCCGCCAGAGGATTACAACAGAGCCACGCTGGCAGCCGGTTCTCCGCGCCACCCATGCCCAGCTGGCCCCAGAATCGCGCCGCTGGCTCACCGATAACGGCTCACTGACCGGTCATCTCGTCGCGTCAGGGCGCGGCCAATTCGCTGTGAAGCGGCTATATCAGGGCTGGGAAAGGCCCCTGCCCAGTGAAAGCACCCTGTTGGGCATTTCACCGCGACAATTGTCACTGGTGCGGGAGGTCACGCTGATGCTGGGACAGGATCCGGTTGTATTCGCACGGAGCATCTTTCCTATCTCCAGTCTGGTCGGGAGCCTGGCCCACCTGAGGCGGTTACAGAGCAAATCGCTGGGTGCCATATTGTTCCGCCACCCCGGCATGCAGCGAAATCCCTTCGAAATAGCGTGGATGCCAGGTAACAGCCTCTACCTGCCAGAGCACCTGCGCCAGGCAGAGCCGGCCTGGGGTCGCCGCTGTCGCTTCGAGATCAGGGGTAAATCTCTTATGGTCAGCGAGGTTTTCCTCGAGTCTTTCACGCCGTGGCCCGGAGCCCTTCCGGTTCATCGCTCTCAGAGAGGCAAGGTCAACGCTGCATTTCCATCAACAACGCAGTAAGCTGGGCGGACTGCACCACCAGATCTAGATTAAATGGCAAGCACTTCAAAGGCCGATGCGCTTCTTAAACTGATCCGCTTCGACAAACCGATTGGCACCCTGCTTCTCCTGTGGCCCACTCTGTGGGCACTCTGGTTGGCGGCGAGCGGGGTGCCTGATGCGCGACTTCTCACAATCTTTGTTGCGGGCACCTTCCTGGCCCGCTCTGCAGGTTGCATCGTCAATGATCTGGCCGACCGCCATCTCGACGGAGGCGTTTCACGCACCCGGGACCGCCCTCTGGTAATCGGAACTGTCA
>CAJQQW010000265.1 GCA_905480565.1 uncultured Halioglobus sp.
CTACGACCTGATGAACGACCTCATGTCGGGAGGCATTCATCGTATCTGGAAGCGCTTCACAATCGAACTGAGTGGGGTACGCAAGGGTAACGCCGTATTGGATATCGCAGGCGGAACCGGTGATCTTGCAGCGCGTTTTGCTGAACTGGTCGGGAGCGAGGGTCGCGTGGTGCTGGCTGACATCAACACGTCCATGTTGCAAGTTGGTCGCGACAAACTACTGGACACGGGCCGTCTGGGCAATATCGAACTCGTGCAGGCCGACGCCCAGTTTTTGCCCTTCCCCGACGATAGCTTTGATTGTGTCACCATCGCCTTTGGCCTGCGCAACGTCACCGATAAAGACCTTGCCCTGCGCTCCATTCTGCGTGTGCTTAAGCCCGGCGGGCGCTTACTGGTGCTGGAGTTTTCCAAGCCCGAAAATGAATTGCTGAGCCAGGCCTACGATACCTATTCCTTCCGAATACTTCCGTTTATGGGTCGACTGGTTGCCAACGACAGCGACAGCTACCGATACCTCGCTGAATCCATACGCAAACATCCAGATCAGGAAACCCTGCTGGGCATGATTGAAGATGCGGGCTTTGCGCAATGCCAATTTCACAATATGACCGGAGGCATTGTGGCATTGCACCGGGGCGTCAAACCCTGACATGCCTGATCCGACTCTACACACTGCGGCCCTGGCTGCTCTTGAGGTGGCCGCAAACCGCGCACTGGCCCTCTCTGAGCAGGGGACAGCCGTTCTCGAACCACTCACGGGCTCGGTATTCGCCTTTCACTGCACAACGCCAGAACTCGATTTCTACCTTCACCTGGAAACTGGCGGTGTCCGGCTAACGGGCGTTTACGAGGGGGCCGTTACGGCCCGCATCACTGGCAGCGCCTCGGACTTCAGCGAATTGGCTGCCTCCGAAGATGCCGCGGCAACGCTGATCAATGGCAATCTGACTCTAAAGGGCAACAGCGCGCCCCTGATTGAGTTTCAACACATCCTTTCCGATCTGGACATCGACTGGGAAGCGCCACTGGTCTCTTCTCTGGGGGATGTGGCAGGACACCAAATCGCAGAAATCCTGAGGAGTGCATTCTCCTGGGGAAGACAAGCATCAAGCGGACTCGCGCGACAAGTGGAAGAGTTTATTCACGAGGAGGCTCGTCTCAGCCCGCCAAAACTGGAAGTGGAGGATTTCTTCCGGGACATAGCAGATCTCGTTATGCGGGTAGATAGATTGCAATCGCGTGTAGAACGCATCAGCCGAAAACTGAAGAAGTCATAAACGGTGTCTCGCGTCCTTCGACTTGCAAAGATTTTACGAACCGCGGGCCGGTACCGACTGGACGAGTTCGTAGACGAGCGAAAACTGCCCCTGTCCGCGCGTCTGGCTCTACGACTCTCACCATGGCGTTACGGGAAGCCGCCAGCTGAATCGCGGGGTATTCGCTTACGGCTCGCATTGGAAGCGTTAGGCCCGGTGTTTATCAAGTTCGGCCAGGCTCTCTCGACTCGCCGCGATCTATTGTCCAGCGATATAGCCGACGAGCTGGCCCGGCTGCAGGACGATGTGCCGCCTTTTCCGGAGCAGCAGTCTGTCGCCATTATCGAAGAAGCCTTCGGCAAGACCGTCGGCGAGCTTTTCGAGAGCTTTGACCCGGTGCCCATGGCGTGTGCCTCAATCGCGCAAGTGCATAGCGCCACACTGCAAGGTGGCGAACAAGTCGTGGTAAAGGTGGTGCGTCCCGATATTGAGCCGGTCATTCGTGAAGACATTGCATTGATGTTCACTCTGGCAAAACTGGTTGAGCGGTATCATCCTGACGGCCATCGACTGCGACCGGTAGAGGTTGTAGCAGACTATGAATTGGTCATCCTCGATGAACTGGATATGTCACGGGAAGCGGCCAATACCAGCCAGCTAAGGCGCAACTTCGAAGAAAAAAAACTGCTGTATGTGCCCGAGATACACTGGGACTACAGCTGCGGTAACGTGCTTACCATGGAGCGTATTTTCGGCATTCCGGTAACAGACATTGAGACGCTGCGCGCAAAAGGCACAGATCTTAAACTGCTCGGCGAGCGTGGTGTAGAGATTTTCTTCACCCAGGTATTCAACGACAGTTTTTTCCACGCCGACATGCATCCAGGCAATATTTTTGTGGATGCATCCGACCCCCGGGACCCTACATATATTGGTGTGGATTGCGCCATCGTGGGGAGCCTGTCGGATGCGGACCAATACTACCTGGGCAGAAACTTGCTGGCTATTTTCCGGCGGGACTATCGCGAGGTGGCCCAACTGCACGTGGAGTGCGGCTGGGTTCCCCCGGATACCCGGGTGCAGGATTTTGAATCTGCCATGCGCGCTGTTTGCGAGCCTATTTTCGAGCGGCCTATCAGCGAGATTTCTTTTGGGCAATTACTAGTCTACCTGTTTCAGACCGCGAGCCGATTTGATATGGAAGTACAACCCTCGCTTGTGCTACTACAAAAGACCCTGCTGAATATCGAAGGGCTTGGGCGCCAGCTTTATCCGGAACTCAACCTGTGGGATACAGCCCAACCCTTTCTGGAGGATTGGGTCGAGCGTCGCTATTCGCCTCAGGCTGTATTGCAGCGGCTACAACATCACGCACCGTCCTGGATTGAGCAATTACCCCAGCTTCCAGAGGCACTGCTGGAATCACTGCAACAGACCCAGCACACGCCAAAACTCCCCGCAGCAAGCCAACAACGGCGAAAACGGCAGAGCAGCCAACCTCTGCTAGGTGCTGTCCTGCTTGCGACAGCCGCGCTTACCGCTATACCCGGTAGCTTACAGATCATTGCAGAGGCACCTGCAGCATCATGGTTGCTGGCCCTCACGGGAATCTGGTTGCTGTTGCCCCGCAAGCGGTAAAGTGTGCCCCATCGCGCCTTATGGCATACTGCAATACTTATAAGGTGTTGTTAATGACTGAATCCATCACATTACTGCAAGGCATCAATTGGAACGAACAGGGGTTGGTTCCAGCTATCGCGCAGGACTGGCAGACCGGTGAAGTGTTAATGCTGGCCTGGATGAACGAAGAGGCTTTGGCTTTGACCATAGAAGAGGGTAGAGCCATATACTGGTCGCGGTCTCGACAGGCGTTGTGGCGCAAAGGCGAGGAATCCGGTCACGTACAAACGCTGAGAGAGCTGCGCATAGACTGCGACGCCGACACAGTCCTCATGAAAGTTGATCAAGTCGGCGGTATTGCGTGTCACACGGGAAGGCGGGCGTGTTTTTTCCAGAAGTTTGAGGAGAACGCCTGGCGGATCACAGACGAGATCCAAAAGGATCCCCGCGATATTTATGGCCCGAAGTCATGAGCGACGTATTGGAACAACTCGCAGAAATACTTAAACATCGCAGGGACGGTGATCCGGAAGAATCCTATGTCGCCAGCCTGCATCATAAAGGCCTGAACAAGATTCTCGAAAAAGTGGGCGAGGAGGCGACCGAAGTTATACTCGCCGCCAGAGACGTTGATCAGGGGGCAGACAACAAGATTGTAGTGGGCGAAGTCGCCGACCTCTGGTTCCACACACTGGTTATGCTGTCGCATCTCGACCTCGACGCTTGCGCCGTTCTCGAGTGTCTTGAGGATCGTTTCGGAGTGTCCGGCATCGCCGAAAAAACGGCTCGCGATGCGGGTAACAAGTCATAATTCATTCAAGTGGCAGGAGAAGACAATGGGTTTCGGAGGAATAAGTATTTGGCAGCTGCTAATCGTGCTGGCCATCGTGATCATGCTCTTTGGCACCAAGCGCCTCCGCACACTGGGTAGCGACCTGGGCAGTGCGGTCAAAGGCTTTCGCAAGAGTATGTCAGACGATAGCGGAGCACCCGGTGCTGCTGACGAAAATAGTGGTGAGCAGGATGCCTCAGCGAATACTGTAAACCAGGACAAGTAAGCCCTGAATGTTCGACATCGGTTTCGCCGAACTGATCGTTATAGGTGTGATCGCTCTACTGGTCATTGGTCCGGAGCGCCTGCCTGAAACAGTTCGTACGGCTTCGCTCTGGCTGAACCGCGTCCGCCGCGGCTTCAACGACATCAAGCGGGAGGTGCAACAGGAATTACACAATGACTCCGTTATGCAAGAACTACGCAAGACTGGTGATGAGTTAAAACAGGATGCGGCTGCAATTCAGCAAGACCTCAAAAAGACTGCGGAAATCGCTAAAAAGGCAGCGCCAGATATTGGCTCCAGCGGGACTGAAGATAATCCCACGGGACAATCGAAGGAATGAACGAGCCGCAGTCTAACGACCAACCCATGCCACTGGTCAGTCACCTGACCGAATTGCGCGACAAGTTGCTGCGCGCAATCCTGGCTATCCTGATCATATTTATTGGCATTTTTCCGTTTGCCAATGATATTTACCTAGCCGTTTCAGAGCCACTACGAGCGCTGCTGCCGCCCGGAGCGAGCATGATCGCGACAGAGGTGGCTTCACCCTTTTTTGCGCCATTTAAACTGGCTCTGATGTCGGCATTGTTTCTGGCCATGCCTTACGTTCTTTATCAGGTGTGGAGTTTTATTGCACCGGGCATGTACCGACATGAAAAACGCCTCGCCGTGCCACTACTGGCATCCAGCGTGGTGCTTTTCTATGCCGGTGCAGCGTTTGCCTACTTTGTAGTTTTCCCGCTGATTTTCGCTTTTTTCACCAGTGTTGCGCCCGATGACATCACCATCATGACGGACATCAACAGCTACCTGAATTTCGTATTGAAACTATTTTTCGCCTTTGGCCTGGCGTTTGAAATCCCAATCGCAGCGGTGCTGTTGATCTGGGCGGGGATCACCACCCCGGAAACCCTGGCGGGTAAACGCCCCTATATTATCGTCGGCTGCTTTATTTTCGGTATGTTGCTCACACCGCCGGATATCATTTCACAATCGCTTTTGGCAATCCCTATGTGGTTACTGTTCGAGGTGGGCGTGTACTTCGGTAAACTGACACAACCACGGTCCTCCAGTAGAGACGATCAAGGCGATTCTGAATAATTTTGCCGGACAACTAGCGGAGTGGCGCCTCTCCAACGATATTAGCGCTTCGCCATCAAGCCACCATCCGCCACGAGCGTAATACCGGTAGTGAAGGATTCAGATGCCAGGTAGAAAACCGGGTTCAGAATTTCCTCTGTTTCTGCCACTCGCGGAATCAAGGCCGCGGCCACCATACCTTCACCATAACCCGGGATAGTCTCAATAGCCCCATCGGTCAAATCTGAGTGATAACTGCCCGGCGCCAGCGCGTTAACCCGTATGTTCCAATCAGCCCATTCCTGCGCCATTACCTCTGTCAGTGCTTTCAAGCCTGCCTTGGTTGCGGCATATACGCCCGAGTAGGCCGGCGTGGACAGGGCGGCCACGGACAAAACATTAATCACACAACCGCCGCCCTGCTCACCCATGCGCGGCGCAAGACGAGAAGCCAGATACCATGGTCCCTTAAGGTTAACATCCAGCATCTTGTCGAAGGCCTCTGGAGAAATATCCGACAACGCACCAAAAGCGATATTGGTGCCGGCATTGTTCACAAGGATATCGACCCGACCGAAGCGCGTGTAAGCTGCCTCTATAAGGTCATCAATATCAGATAGATTACCCATGTGAGCCGATCGAGCGAGCGCTTCCCCCCCCAGCCCTTCAATCTGGCGCACTGCGTTTTCGCACGACTCTATCTTGCGGCTAGCGACTACAACCCGAGCGCCTTCCGCAGCAAAGCCCAGCGACATCGCCCGCCCCAGGCCCCTGCTGCCGCCAGTTACGATCACAACTTTGTCATTGAATTTTCCAGTCATGCGCTTTTCTCCACTTCCAGGGCGAAGGTTGTGAAACCCTGACGTTCTATTTGGTCGGATTAGGAATTACACTATCAGAACAACGCCCCATCTCCATGGATTTACCCTATGAAGCCTACGACGGTCAATTTTTTTGAGCCGACTGGTATATTTCACGCCAGCTATTCACGCGCATTGAACGCCTGATGCCGCCCCGTACGAAAGAAGGCCTGCGCTCTTTGGCCCCCGTACTGGGGCTGCTCATTAACTACAAACGCCGTGTTATCGGCGCCAGTATGGCGTTACTGTTCACAGCAGCGGCAACATTATCGCTGGGGCTCGGCGTACAGGTCCTGATAGACGAGGGCTTTGGCGGCGACTCGAGCGACAGCCTCAAGGGCGCCATTGCTCTCTTTTTCGCGATTGCCGCCGCCATGGCCTTTGGTACCTTCATTCGCTTCTATCTCGTTTCCTGGCTGGGTGAGAGGGTGAGTGCCGATATACGTAGACAAGTTTTCGACAATATTGTGCGGCTCCACCCGGGGTTTTTCGAGACCAATCGCAGTTTGGAAATAATGTCGCGCATTACGACCGACACGACACTGCTGCAAACAATCATAGGCTCATCCTTTAGTATGGCGCTGCGCTCGAGCCTAACCACCACTGGCGCCTTGGTCATGATGTTTATCACAAACCTTAAGCTAAGCATGATTATTGCGCTGGGCGTGCCACTGGTTCTGCTACCCATTCTGGTGTTCGGGCGGCGAGTGAGGAGACTATCCAACCAGAGCCAGGACAGCATCGCGAGTGTCGGCAGCTACGCAGGGGAAGTCATACAAAATATCCGTGTGGTACAAAGTTATACCCGTGAAAAATTTGAGTCTGACGCTTTCAATCATGAAGTGGAGCGCGCCTTTAACATAGCGCAGAGACGGATATGGCAACGCTCCATGCTCGTTTGTGTTGCCATATTGTTACTGTTTGCTGGCATGTCCGGCATGTTGTGGGAGGGTGGCCAGGACGTCATCACCGGGCAAATGAGTGGCGGCGAACTGGGAGCCTTCGTATTCTATGCCATCATGGTCGGTACAGGCGTCGCCACAATCTCAGAGGTTTGGGGTGACCTGCAACGTGCAGCCGGGGCTGCCGAACGGCTAGTTGAGCTCATCCAAACAGAGAGTCTGATAAATGATCCTGAGGGGACCGCAACCGCGATCAGCAGCGAGCAACCTGAGCTGCGAATAGACCAGGTGACATTTTGCTATCCCACTCGCCCGGAGCAGGCCGCGCTCGAGAATTTCACCCTGAATATTGAGGCAGGCAAAAGTCTCGCCATGGTCGGGCCCTCAGGAGCCGGGAAATCCACTGTATTTGAGCTGCTGTTGCGCTTCTACGACCCCGGGATAGGACGCATACTGCTGGATGGCCAGGACATCAGAGATTTCAGTTTGCAGCAGCTTCGAGAAAACGTCGCGCTGGTGCCGCAGCAGCCGGCTCTCTTTACCGGGGACGTCCGCTACAACATCGCCTACGGAAATCCCGACGCATCAGACGATGAAATACAGGCTGCGGCATGTGCCGCCCATGCCCATGACTTTATCACCGCTCTGCCCGACGGCTACCGCAGTCATCTCGGGGAAATGGGTGTGCGCCTGTCCGGTGGCCAACGCCAACGCATCGCCCTCGCACGTGCCATTCTAAACAATCCAAAGATTTTACTTCTGGATGAAGCTACCAGCGCGCTGGATACGGAGAGTGAATATCAGGTGCAGCTCGCACTGCAGGAGCTGATGCAGAACCGGACCACGGTGATTATCGCCCACCGTCTGTCTACCATACTCCACGCAGACAAAATTGCCGTGCTTGACGCTGGGCAACTGGTCTCCACCGGCAGCCACTCGCAGCTGCTGGAGGAATGCGAGCTCTACGCCAGACTTGCCAGCCTTCAGTTTCGAGAGCCCGGACTCACTAACGGCGGGCTTCCCGGTTCAGCAGGCGCATCCGGTCCTTACGTGCCTGGTTAACACGCGATAGGTCATCAAGTGTCTCGAGGGAGATTTCAGCGATGTCTCCAAGCAAACGAAAAGTAAGCCGCGTGTTGTTAGCGGCACAGCGGACCGGGGCAGACAAGGGCGCCTTCCGGAAGTAGCCAAGAGCATCATTCAATGCGTCTCGCACGTGGGTCTCTGCGGTGCTACGGGCCGAATCATAGGCAATAGAAACCACTTCAAAAGACTCCATCAATGCATCCAGGCCGATCCACTCTACCATGGTGCCGTGTTCTACCGACCGGCGTACACTTCTGCGTAATTTACGTGCCATATTGCGAAACTCTCTTTGTACTCGTGGCCCAAATACTGAGTCTGAAACACCGCGCAACTCGTCATCTTGGGACAATTCGAACCAGTCGCGCGGGGTCAGGGTTGCTTCCACTTTTGGAAAAATCAGTTTTTCCTCGACATTCATATGCTCGTAAATATGGCTGATATACTCGCGACCGCGCGTTACCACCTCCGACCCAGCGGCCTCTCCCGAGCGCCAGTGTTCGATCAGCTTTAGCAATTGCCGCCCAACCTGTGCCGTATTGTCATGGTCGCGCTGCAGCGTATCCACATCATCCAGAGCACCCGGATCAATCTCAGCAACACGGGCATAGATCAAATCCTCCCGAGGGTGGTGAAAACGGTCGGGCCAAGTGACCATATAATCCATGACCTCATATACAACGTGCGTATCAACCACTTCACCGCATTCAATTGCACCCAGCTGCTCCTTAAACACTTGCATAACCATGGACATATGCGCATGCTCCGCGTGCAGCGTTTTCATCATAGGCTGAGATGATCTACCGGGAGGTGCGTTTTCTTTATCATCCTCGGCCCTGGCTGTCTCACCCATCTCTACCTCCCTAAAAGTTTCTTCTCTGTAGTTGCTGTAGCCTTTGCAAACAGACAGTCTTAAGTACGGATGCAATGATCCGATACGTCACGTAACACTATAACAGAGAGCCCTGAAGCATTTTTACCGCAAGCCGCACGCAAGAAAAAAGACTCGTCCGGTATACTCTATCCTGCCGCGCCCGGAACATCTTTAGCGTCATCCGGTGCAACCGTTTTACCGAGAACAGCCGGACCGTAGCCCTCAATAAATTCAGAGGGCATGCGGCGAGGCTTTCCACTGGATATCTCGATGCATGCGAAGTTCATCCGAGCACGCAGAAGGGTTACGCCGTCCGCCGGACGTATCACCTGAAAGGCGCGACGCATGGTAATCCTTTCGTCCCACTCGGTTATCCAGGTAGCCAGCAGCACCTCTTCGCCCTCCCGAGAGGGCTGCAGGTAATCAAACTCGCTGCGTATGATCACCATCGCCCTGTCCAACGTCCGATAACGCTCCAGATCGAGGCCAAGCGAGACTGAATGCGCCCAGGCAACTTTTTGACACCAGTCGACATACACACCGTTATTGGTGTGATACAGGCCATCGATATCTTGCGGCTGTACCTGCATATTCAGTGTGTAGGGATCACGAAAATCCAAAGTCCCCTCCGCTGCTTCATCGTTCATTGCGCTTTTCCCCGTGTAACCGCTTATGCGCCCCCATTTCGGTTTGAGGGCAAAATGTGAGAATCCATACTGTTGGCGGCCACTGCGAGCGTCGGTGTCAGCGGCGCCGCGCGCCGTTTCGCGGTGAACGCCCGTTCTTTCTCCTCCACAGCGCGCCATTTTAGCCTCGGCACATACTGCTGGCTACGCCTGATAAGAGTTACTCCCGCCCAAATCAATCCGCATACCTGCCTGAAAAGACGGCAGGGGACACTGACACAGGTCTGACAAGCTGCAGTAGTTCGCGTAGCATCCGCTGCAGGGGCGGCTTAATCCACCCCGCGGACACAGATGACCGGCGATGAAGCAAACAGTCGAACTGGCGCCACACTACTATCTCGATAATTTTTTAAGGCTATGCGGAACGGTCGAAGCGCGCTATGGCGATCTTCTCACTGGCGACGAACGGGCCGTGCTGGAGCGCTTCCATACACTCTCTTTCGGGAGTCAGTGTCTTTATATCCGTTTAATCTCGCGCACAGGGCCTTGGTTTCGCGAGAGCAAGCTCCAATATCGCGAGATAGGTTTGCTGGAAGACCCCATCGACGAACTGCTTGCGAGCGACATGGCCATGTTGGCCGAGGAGCTTGACACCGAAGAGCTGGGTTCACTTTTTACACGCGCGGAGTTGCAAAGCGCCTTCGCAGCACAATTGTCTAACAATAAATACGGCAGTAAAGCAGAGCTGATAGACGCTATTGAAGCGCTTGATCTAACACCAGCTGCGTTGCAAAAAAATCTCGCCAGAAGCGAGCCCGGCCGCATACTGACTCCCCTGCATTTTGAATTCATTGAATTGCTTCAGTTGCTGTTTTTTGGCAACCGCCATCAGAGCCTGACCGAGTTTGTGCTCGAAGACATTGGCATCACGCGATACTTTCCCTACTCCCTGAACCGGGAGGAGAGACTGTTCAAAAATCGTGCGGCACTCGATGAGTATCAGCTGTGCGCGGTATTCGCCGACGAGCACTACGAAGCACTAGCGCTGGAAGACTGGGATGCACTGCCCAAGCTCGGCCGCAGACTGGCCAAGCTTAATGTAAAACATAGTTCGAGCCTGCAACGCTACCATAGTCTGTGTAATCGACTGGCGAGAGACCTGGAGCGGATGGAAGAGTTCGGCGTTGCGCTATCTCTTTATCGACACAGTGAGCGCCATCCGGCACGCGAGCGGCAGGCCCGCATTCTGGAAAAACGCGGCGACTGGAGAAAGGCAAAAGGCCTATGCCTGCAGATTATTGAGGCCCCCTGGTGTGAGGCGGAGCAGGAGGCTGCGGGTCGCATCCTGCCGCGGGTAGAACGCAAGCTCGGGGGCAGTGCGGCAACACGACGACGGGATCAGTTCAACACTTGCGTCCTGTCGATACCAAGGGGCGACAGCTCAGTCGAGAGACTGGCTGCACAATCGCTTTCACAGGACTGGTGTACAGTGCACTACGTAGAGAACCGGTTGATGAATACGCTGTTTGGCCTCGCGTTCTGGGAAGAAATTTTTATGCCCCTGCCGGGGGTGTTCCATCACCCTTATCAGGGAGGGCCTGCGGATATATTTGAGCAGGGTTTTCGCGAACGGCGTGCGGCCGCGATTGAGGCGAGGGTCGACGTATTGCTCAACGGCAATCTGTCCGATTTACTGCCGCAGGCTTACCGCCGCTACCAGTCCAATTTTTGTCACTGGACGGACTGGCGACATATCGATGAGAAAATGGTAAGAGACAGCTGCCAGCTCATTCCCAATGCGCACCTGGTTGCCATTTTCGAACGCCTGCTATTTGACCCCAGGGAGAATCGCAGCGGTTTCCCCGACCTGATCGCATTGGGCAAGCAGCCCGGCGATTATCGCTTGATTGAAGTCAAAGGCCCCGGGGATACCCTGCAAGATGGACAGAAGCGCTGGTTGCGCTACTTTGACCGACTGGGCATACCGGCAGAGGTTCTCTGGGTGAACTGGACTGATGACTGAGTTCTCCGTAAGCGTCACCGACCTCGCACGCTTCTGTCATCGACACGGCGATATCGACCAGCGCTTCAATCCTTCCCCGAGCGGCCCAGAGGGCATCGCCGGACACCAGCGACTGTACAGTCGCCGCCCTGAAAGTTATCGCCGCGAGTATCCGGTCGAGTCCCGATACGAGTTGGACGGTATAGCGCTGCACTTGAGAGGCCGCGCAGATGGTTACGATGCCGAAGCGGGACTGGTAGAAGAAATCAAGACCTGCCGTATAGAACCAGACAGTATCCCGCCTGCCATCGTGGAGCTGCAATTGTCGCAAGGACTTATCTATGCCGCCATAATTGCCGATAGAGAAAACCTGTCCGCATTGCGGGTTAGAATCACGTGGCTGAATATCGACAACGAGAAGGAGCACTATCGGGAAGATCTCTATCCAGCTGCTGCCCTGCGCGCTTTCCTGCAGGATACCCTTTCCCGCTTTGCCGGCTGGCTGCAGCTTATTTCCATACTGCGCAAACAGCGCGACGCCAGCATTGCGACACTGACATTTCCCTACGGTGAGTTTCGTGCCGGACAGCGCGATATCGCGGAGACCACCTATAAATGTATCGCCAGTGGCCGCCACCTCCTGATGGAGGCACCTACCGGCATTGGCAAGACTGCCGCAGTTCTTTTCCCCGCACTAAAGGCTCTGATGAAAGGCAAGCATGAGCGTATCGCTTTCGTTACCGCTAAAACGATTGGTCGACGCAGCGCAGAGCAGACCCTTGCACATTTTCGCGCTGCCGGTTACCGCGGCACAGCCCTGAGTCTGTCCGCAAAGGAAGCAGTCTGCCTGTCACCCGGCAAAGCCTGCCATGGAGAGGATTGTCCGTACGCAAAGGGTTACTACGAAAAACTGCCAAACGCTCTGCATGCCGCCATGAAAGCGCCCGCGTTAACGAGGGTCCATCTGGAATCACTCGCCCGCGAGTTCGAGGTATGTCCCTACGAGCTGGCGGGTGATCTGCTGCCCTGGGTAGATACGGTGATTGGCGATCAGCATTATGTTTATAGTCTTTACGGGGCACTGGGGGGTTTGATGGGCGCCAGCGGCGCACGCTGGAGCGTGCTGCTGGACGAGGCCCACAACCTCCCCGGACGGGCGCGAAAAATGTACAGCGCCCGTTTGTCCAAATACGCACTGATGCGCGCCAAACGAGAGGCTCCTGCCCGCATCGTTCCCGCCCTGGAGCGAGTCAATCGCAAACTGCTTGCTCTGCAGAAACAAGACTGGCAATCCGCTCAATACCATTCAGAGCATACCCTGCCACAGACGCTGTTAGGTGGTCTTATCGATTTTGCCGCGGCAGTATCCGCAGACTTTGCTGAAACCCCCGGGCTTCTGTCACAGCACCCGGTGCTTGCTGAGTTCTACTTCGATAGCCTGCATTTTATTCGAGTGGCGCAGCAGTGGGGGGACGAATACCGCTGTGTTTATACACGTGACACAGAACCGCAGAGCCTGTTGGTCGTACTAAATTGCCTGGACCCTGCGAGACTGCTGGCCGAGCGACAGGCTCGCGCCTACTCGGTGACCGCCTTCTCCGCCACATTGTCTCCGCCAGAGTGGACGCGCGAGCGCCTGGGTCTGGACAATCATACCGTCTTCCACCGAGCCAGCTCTCCATTTACCAAAGACCAACTGGCCGTCTGGCTGGTGACCGATCTGGATACCCGCTACCGACACCGCGAAGACACCCTGCAGCGGCTGGCGAGTCTGCTGAAAGAATGGCTGGAAGCCATGCCCGGCAATGGGATCGTTTACTTCCCTTCGTATCGTTACATGCACAGTTGCCTGCGCCTGCTCGATGACCTCGAACCGCGACGCACACTCTGGGTGCAGGCGCCTCAAGAGTGCGAAGAAAGACGGGCGGAGCTGCTGAGCCTGTTGCAGGAAAAACGCGACATGGTCGCGTTCTGTATTCTGGGGGGCATATTCAGCGAGGGCATTGACCTGCCCGGAGATGCTCTCGCCAGCGTAGCCGTGGTGGGTGTCGGCATGCCCCAAGTCAATCAGGATACCCGTGAATTGCAAGAGTGGTACGAACAGCGCACCGGCGCTGGCTTTCAGTACACTTTCATTTATCCTGGCCTGCAGAAGGTGGACCAGGCGCTGGGACGCGTGGTGAGAAGCGCCCGAGACAGGGGGAATGCCCTGCTGATCGACACCCGCTATGGTCAACCCCAGTACCGCCAGCTTCTGCCGCCGTGGTGGGTCTACCGCCAGTGGCCGCCACAGCGCCCGCAATGACCTTTCAGGCTTCACTTTTCTGCCTCTACAGGTTTGTCACTGCCCCAAAATCCACTAAATTGCCCGCTTTGCGCCCCCTGGACGGGCTGGATAACCACCTCAGGCCGGTGTCTGGCTACGGAGGTCGATATACGCCATTGTTTTACCGCGGGGGCGCCTGTGCTAATCTCGGCGCCTGCTCTGCAACCACGGATGCGGAAACACGTCAGCGGAGACCTGATCCGGGGGCCGCAGAGCCTGAAAGGTGATTGACCGACCTAACGTCAGCCGACACCAAACATAACACTGGTTCAGGGAGAACCTAACGCATGCGCATCGCAATTCCCAAAGAAACTCACCCAGGGGAGAACCGTATACCCCTCACCCCGAGCGATACCAAGAAACTGGTACGCGCCGGCGCAGAGGTCGTGGTGGAGACAGGCATGGGGGCCGCTTCCGGCTTCGTCGATCACGAATACACCGAGGCTGGCGCTACGCTCTCAGGCAATCGAGACGAGCTGTTAGGCAGTGCCGATATTGTACTGCGACTGCGCAAACCCCAGCTCGAAGATATCCATAAAATTAAAAAGGGCGCTATTCATATTAGTTATCTGGACCCATTCAACGAGCACGAGTTAGTCCACGCGTTTAAAGAGGCCGGCATCACCTCCATCAGTATGGAAATGATTCCCCGCACCACTCGCAGCCAGAAAATGGATGCGTTGAGCTCCCAGGCCAACCTCGCGGGTTACGTTATGGTGATTCAGGCTGCCGCTCATTTGCCGCGAATTTTTCCGATGATGATGACACCCGCAGGCACTTTGAAGCCCGCCAACGTATTCGTCATTGGCGCCGGAGTTGCCGGATTACAGGCTATTGCCACGGCGAAGCGTCTTGGCGCCAAGGTCACGGCCTTTGATACGCGGCCAGTTGTTGCAGAACAAGTACAATCCCTGGGTGGCAAGTTCCTTGAAATTGATCTGGGTGCGACCGGCGAAACCGCCGACGGCTATGCCAAGGAGTTAACGCCCGAGCAAGTTGAGAAACAACGTCAGGCGCAAAAAGAGGTTATCGCCAAATCCGATGTGCTCATCACTACTGCACAGGTATTTGGCCGTAAACCTCCCGTGCTGGTCACGAAAGACATGGTCGATGGCATGGCGCCCGGCTCCGTTATCGTTGACATGGCAGCGGAAACCGGGGGCAATGTAGAAGGCTCGGTGCCCAACGAGACCGTGCATATTGGCGGCGTTACTATTATCGGAATGGGTAACTTGGCTGGGGAAGTGGCGAGAGATGCCAGCCAGATGTACTCCTCCAATTTATACAGTCTTGTCGATGACAGCTGGGACGAGGAGACGAAGACCTTCGTGATTGACTTCGATCACGACATCCTTCCGGGCTGCATTATTACGCACGGTGGTGAAATCACTAACGAGACCATCAAGAACGTTATTGAAGGGGAGGCATAATAATGATTGTCGAAATTATTGAAGCAAGTTCGCCGGTGCCAATAGAGGTTTTCCTGACCTTCATTCTGATGCTCTCGATTTTTCTGGGCTTTGAGCTGATCA
>CAJQQW010000266.1 GCA_905480565.1 uncultured Halioglobus sp.
CGAATGCACCGAATCCGCTGAAACGTGACGCCTGTAACGTCGTAACAGCTGATCCTTGATAGAGTGCGCCTGACAATATTATTATCTTGAATCGGCTTGTGGCTTATCAAGGCACGAGTATTGGGGTGGGTGTGGCCTGTCAGGTGCCGGGGATAGTGTGTGCTCTCTGGTCAGTGGCTTCAGGCCCGCTTATACTAGTGAGCGGTTTGATCTGGCCTTTATATGAACTTGTTCGGCACCCGTTACGCACTCGAAATTCTTACCGTTTGCACTGCCAATATTTGCCGCTCTCCTATGGCAGAGTGCATCTTGCGAGAGGAGTTGAAGATGCGTGGCCTGGGTAAAAAAGTCAATGTGAGTTCGGCGGGCACCCATGTTGCGCGTCCGGGGGTGATGGCTGACGCCCGAGCACGCACGGTGTGCGCACGTCACGGTGTGGACTTGCGGCGTTGCCGAACGCGTCAGGTAACGGAACGGGATTTCGACCAGTTCCGATTTATTCTCGCTATGGATGAAAGGAACTATGGCTGGTTGTGCAGGGAATTCCCGTCCGGCCAGCAAAACAGTATCTCGCTCATCGGCACCTGGGCGCAGGGGAAAGTCATTGGTGACATCCCGGACCCCTATTTTGGCAGCCCAGCAGGATTCGAGACGGTCTATCAACAGTTACATCTTTCAATCAAGGGTTTCGCGACGCAAATTCCCGATTTATTGGGTGTCGACAATTGATGGCGGATGCTAAGGCCTTGGCGGCTAAAACTCGCTTTACACAGTTGTCTAACGATGTTCGTACTAGCGGTAGGTCGGGCTTTTTTAATTTGATTTGTAGAAAAATATCCTGTTCGCGAGATAGGCAGCTCCGGGTCGCATTACGATTCACATTTGCCGGCTTGTCTTTGGTCATTCTTGTTTTTGTGGGACAGGGTTGTTCCCGCGAGCCGACCGTCGATGAGCACATGGAAGTGGCACGGACACTGCTGGCGGAGGCCGAGAGCCAAATTGTTATGATGCGTCGCCAAACAAGAATGGAGGCTAATACGGCACTAAAGGCGGTGCTAAAAAAAGATCAAGATAACATAGAGGCCACTACGACCCTCGGTTTGAACCTTTTCAATATGGGGGAGTATGCGGACGCCGAAAACCAACTCGATAAGGCTATCGCGCTCGGGGCTGCGCCCTCTGTCGTGACGCCCAAGCTTGCACAATCACTGTTGATTTTGGATGAGTTCGAAAAGCTTGATGAGCTTACGCTTGATGGACTCGCGTCGGAAGGGCGTTCAACCGTGCAGGCGGCGAAAGCTTTGTCCATGATTTATCGAGGTAACATACCCATTGCGATAGAGCTGATGAATGCTGCGCGGGAAAACGAGGCGATGTCCCCATTTGCAGAGGTTGCCGACGCAAGGTTGGTAATAGAAACGCAGGGCTACGCTGAGGCGCGCGAGCTATTGCTTGATCAGCTCGAGCGATTACCGAACTATGTTCCTGCACTGAATCTGCTGGGCGATGTGCAAAGCATGTTGGGGCAGCCCGCTGCTGCCATGAAAGCTTATATGAGAGTTTCAGATCTGTCCGAGAACAGTATGGCTCCTTCGTTAAATGCTTTGCTTATGAGAGTTTATAGCGGCGACTATCGCGTTGCCTTACGGGACTTGAAGCGTATGGAGGCCAGTGAGCCTCGGGCGGTCAAGAATGAAGGTTGGCGTTTCATGAGGGGCCTGCTGGAACTGCAACGCCAGTCTCTGGGCGAAGCACGCAAACGTCTGATGAAAGTCGATTCGCTAATAGACTATCCGCTCACTTTTTATTATTTGGCGGCCCTTGATCTAGAGGAGGGCGCTCCTGAGTTTGCGTTGAGCCATATCAACCAGTATCTGCGATTTATCCCCGGTGCTTCAACTGGTACAAAGCTGGCAGCGAAACTCGAGTTGTCATTGGGTGGGTACGCGCGGGCGGAATACCTGATGCATCGTTTGCTCAGCCGTCATCCCGATGATGAAGAAGCGCTGGCGCTTTATGCTCAAGCACAGTCCCGGCAGGCTCAATACCACGAAGAGATCGCCACGCTCACGCGCCTGTTGAAGCTTGACCCAAATTCGCAGGTGATCAGGGCGCGGATAGCGTCGGCATACCTCCGACTTGGTTCTGAAAGTATTGATCTTGCAGATATTCCAGAAATTTTCTACCGACGACCAATGGAGTCCCCGGAGGAGCCTCCGGCGATAAGCAGCAAAGTCAATCCGACGGATGAGCAAGTGCAAGCCCCCGATAATGAACCGGCAGAGCGCGGTAGGCTTAACGGAGATTTCAGCTGGCGCTCTATTGTTGCCGCTTTGCCGAGCAGGATTGAGGCTCCTGCTATTCGTCATGTTGTGGCGGAGCAGGTGGGACGCACTATCCTCGAGAAAATTCTGTCCGAGGATCCGGGCTATGAGACCGCCGACATCCTGCTGGTGCTAAACCATTTGCGTCATGACCGGATTGAGGAGGCTGTTGTTGCTGCTGAAGCCTACCGTGAACGAAGCCCCAGCAGTGCCGCGGCTTACGATTTGTTGGGACGGGCCCTTCAGGCAAGCGGACGCAAAGAGGCGGCCAGCACTGCGTTTAAAAATGCGCTGTCGCTGCGTCAAGGCTATCCCGATGCCGCTCGTGGGCTAGCTGATTTTGAGCTGTCGGCCGGCGATATCGACGCTGCGCGCGGCTACTACAAAGATATTCTCAGTCACTATCCAGAGAATACCCGATCTGGAATGGAACTGGCGGGGACCTACGGAGAGCAGGGCATGACCACGGCCATGCTTGAGGCCTTGGAGGAAACCCGGCTTGCCAACAGACGGGCGACTGGCCCATATCTGTCGCAGCTTCGCTTCCAACTCGCGCTGGGTGAAGTGGAAGCGGGTTCCTTGGTTGTTAGTGGTATGACAGAGGCGCAGCGAGTGGATCTGGATGCGTTGGCAACGATGGCGGCCTGGGAAATCACTCGGGGTCGGTATGATCAGGCCCTGGTGAATTTGTCGCGTTTAATCGATGAGCGCCCCGATGTCGCTCACTATCACTATTTGAGGGCAAAGGCCTATGCCTTGTTAGGCGACCGCAAGCGAACGCTGTCAGAATTGGCGCGGACTATAGAATTAGATCCCGATCACTTTTTCGCCACGATCGCCAGAGCACGGCTTCAGTTGGCCGAGGGAGATACCCAGGCTTTTCAGCGGTCGCTTGAAGCGCTGGAGGCAACAGCGCCGGATAATCTCGATGTAATGAAATTGAGTGCGGTTTATGCGGACAGTCGCGGCGATTCAGAGATTGCGCAGGCCCTGCTTGAAAAGATACTGCACAGACACCCGGTGACCGAAAACCTCGTCGCCTTGGTAGACTACTTGCAGCTAGAGAACAATTCAAAAAGTGCTGAGAGCTATTTGAGACTATGGCTTGATGATCAGCCTGATGATGCAATTGCCCGGGAGAAACTCGCAGAAGTGTATATGCGTGAGAGCAGGATAGAAGAGGCTATGGCGCAGTATCGAATAATCCTCAAGCGCATACCTGCGCATGTCGCAGCACTTAATAATCTAGCGTTACTACTAACGGAGGATGATCCAGAGAACGCCATTGAGTATGCCGAGAAGGCCTTGCGTTTTTCTGGTGGTGCCAGTGCTGTGCTGGATACTTTGGCCATGGCTCAGTTAAAAAATCGGCAGGTGGTCGAAGCGAAGCGCTCTATTGAGCGTGCGCTTAGTCTTTCACCGGACAACGCTAATATGCAATTTCATCAGGCGCAAATCATGCATGCGTCTGGCGATAGAATTGGCGCGATCAATACTCTTGAAAAATTACTTGCAACTAGAGCCGAGTTCCCTCAGCGTCAGGAAGTTCGTGCTTACCTTGATAGCCTTGAGTGAGTGCTAAACTTTTTGCGCGATCAAGCAGATCAGACTTTTTTCAAACTTTCAGCCCGAGCTTTTCCATCAAGTTGTAAAGCGTTGGCCGCGTAATACCTAGCGAAATTGCCGCGTCGCTGATATTTTGATCGCTATGGTTGAGCGCTCTGAGGACGGCTCTGCGTTCCGCTTCTTCTCTGACTGCCCTTAAATTTAATGGCAGCGGTTCGTTTTCTGTCTCGTTTAATTCCAGGTCTTCAACGGCAATCTGATTACTGTCCGCCATGATTGCTGCCCGTTTAACGCGGCTTTCTAATTCACGCACGTTGCCGGGCCAATCATGAGATTCGATGGCGTGAATAGCGTCCTGTGAAAAGCCGACCGCGTTACTTTTATACTGCGTGCCCCAGACCTTGAGGAAAGATTTTGCCAACAGAAGTACGTCTCCCTCACGGTCTTTGAGTCGCGGTATTTCGAGAACGAGCTCGCTAATTCGATAAAACAGGTCCTCTCGAAACAAACCGTTTGCTATCAGGGTCTGTAAATCTTGATGAGTGGCACAGACAATGCGCACATCGACAGGTATTTCTTTACGCCCACCTATTCTCTCGACTACTCTTTCTTGCAAGAAGCGCAATAGCTTGGACTGCAGCTCCATAGGCAAGTCACCGATTTCGTCGAGGAACAGGGTTCCCTTGTCGGCGTACTCAATTTTTCCAGGGGTTTGTTTTGCCGCCCCGGTGAACGCGCCTTTCTCGTATCCGAAGAGTTCGCTCTCCAATAAGTTTTCCGGAATCGCTGCGCAATTGATCGTGATCAGCGGCCCATCGGCTCTGCTGCTCAGGTTGTGCAGTGCCTGAGCGCAGCGCTCCTTACCAGTGCCGCTGGCGCCGAGTAAGAGAGTTGTTATGTCCGAGGGTGCGACCTTTTCGATGGTGCGACAGACCTTAAGCATTTGTGGGCTCATGGCGATGATGCCTTTGAGTGGCGTGTTTTCATCGTTGGTTTGGAGCCTGCGGTTTTCGCGTTCCAGCTGATAGACATGCTGAGCCCGGTTTACCAGTAAAGCGAGTAATTCGGCATCGACGGGTTTTTGATGGAAATCATAGGCTCCCAAGGCGATGCACTTCACCGCGTTGCCGCGGTCATCGTCTCCGGTTACGACGATAATTTTGGTTTCTGGTGTCAGAGAAAGTATTTCACTAAGGGTTGCCATACCCTCGGTGACTCCGCCTGGATCAGGCGGGAGCCCAAGGTCTAGCAATACAACACCCGGTTGTAGGCGCCTAAACAGCGCGAGTGCCTCTGCCCGGTCGCCGGAGACGGCGACCTCGAACCCATCGAAGGCCCAGCGTAGCTGATTTTGCAGGCCTTTGTCGTCCTCGACAACCAGCAGGTGTTTTTTTTCGTTTTTCACGAAAGAGTGTCCTCTAGTGATGCTTTTGCAATGGCTTCAGGAGTGCGCGCTGAACAGGGGATATTCACCTTGAACAGGGATCCTTCACCTGGCTTGCTCTGTACCTCAATATCGCCACCCAGACTGCGCACGAAATCTCTACTCTCAAATACACCTATTCCCATGCCGGTCAATCCCTTGGTCGAATCGAATGGTTTGAATAGTCTTTGTCTCAGGAAATGCTCGTCCATGCCCACCCCATTGTCTTCGATTTCGATTAGCGCGGCCCTCTCCGTGCCCTTGACACGAACTGTCACATAACCGCTATCATCAGTAGCTTCCTGTGCATTTTGGATCAGGTGCTCGAACACTGAGTGTAGCCGCTCGCGGTCACATTCCAGTGTGGCTTTGTCATTTTCGAGCTCCAGTCTGGGGGAGGGTAAGCGGTGTTCACTTTCCTTAACAACGCCTGCAAGTAACTCTTGTAAACTGAACGCGCCGGTTTTCTGCGGCATGTTGCCTTCGCGTAGTTGTGCCATGAGGCTGTTCATTCGGTTAACGGTGTTGCTGACCGTATCGACCATGTCGTCAATGAACTCCGGATTCTGCTTGTGCTTCTGGGCGTTTGCAACAACCAGAGATAATTGCGCGAGTATATTTTTTAGATCGTGAATAACGTAAGCAGACAATCGATTAAATGCTTCAAACTGTCGGGACTGCACCAGCGCCTGATCTGCCTGGTGCTGTGCCAAGTGGCTGGCCGCTTGCTTGCCCGCTACCTTTAGCAGGTCCCTGTCTTCCCAGTTTAGATCTCTTGCTTGATCTGCGCGCCGCAGTAGCAGTATACCCTGCAATCTTTCGCCAAATAACAGTGGGATGACTAACCAGGCACCAGGAATTTCCGCCAACTCGCGCGGCATTCGAAGGTTGCCATAGAGATCAGGTTCGATTTTCCACTCGTCGATATCAATTATCCACTCGTTTTCTCGCAGCCAGCCCGCTATTGGGTGCAGATCCATGGTGCTCTTGGGCGGTGGCATTTGCCAGTTGGCATCGAGATCGAAGCGCCCATTTTCCCCGAGGCTCCATAAAATGCCAGCGGGACTTTGCGCAAGATTTGCAACGGCGCGTGTGATATTTTGGGGTACATCCATATTTTCGCGGGCAAGTATTCGGGTAAATTCCAACCACTCAAGCCGGTAATCGTACTTGTAGCTGAAGAAGTTCTTGCTCAGCCAGACGCGCATCCGCGCTCGGATACGGCCCGATAAAAGTAGCACAGCGAGTATCATTCCCGCACCGCACAGGAACACGATCTGGAACACGCCACCCCACGTTCCCCCCAGGTAACTAATGAAGTAGGCCGCCAAAGCCATGGTGATCAGATAGATGCCCGCGGCCATAAGCGTAAGTGAGTGAAACGCGACATGTCGAGAGAGATATATGCCGCCGGGTTCGTCATCCGAGGCAATGTAACCTGGCGATTCATCGTGTTCCCAGCGGCTCAGACTAGTGGCGATAAGAATGGCAGCCATAGTGGCAGCGAACCCCCGAGCTTGCCAGACCTCCCTGTCCAGCTGCTGGAACAGTAGCGCTTGAGCATACATAAAAAAGTCATAGGTAAAGACTAGTCCGAGACCGACGCAGAGGTGCTTGCACGCCCAAAGCTCATGCTCGTTGCTGTTGCGAAATAACTGTTCCAGCAATAAGAGCCCGAGAATTGAGACGGCCAGCCAGATGCTGAAACTAGCCTTAAGTGCAGCACTGGATAAAATGGGAACGGTTTCCGCTAAAGGGGCGGCGCCGAACAGGAAGCAAAAGATGATCGCCGTGCAGGCGAAAAACCAGAGTACCCAGCGCGACGTGGTGAGAATATGGTCTGTGCCCCGAATTCGTTGTCCTATGAATTTAAACAGGACAAAAAGCCAGGCGGCATTGCGTGCGGCCTCTGTGAGGCGTACCAGCTCGAATTTAGGCTCGGTGAGTAACAGCGATAGTGTTACAGCGCTGGCCCAGAGGGTGGTGAGGCTGCTGGCGACCAGCAGAGGCATGCCCATGGGTGTTGTGCGCCGTGTGATGAACGCCAGAATAACCAGCATAGCGTAGGCAAGCATGGCGGTGCCGTAGCTGTATACGCCAATGTTTCCGATTATGCTGGCTTGGGGCTCCAGATCTAAACTTAACAATTCGAGTACCACGTCACGTTAGGCGATAGCGATGCTTTTGTAGAAACATTATACTCCTGTTTCGATAGTGTGCATGCTACTAACAAATAAGTGAGACACGGTGCTCACAATAACAGGGTGAGTAACAGGTTTGCGCTCAATTGCTTCGTGCTAATGGAAATGTAGTCTCGGTCGAGCGGGCCGTGTAATTACGCAAGTGCTATGTGGAGCGCATGCAGGGTGTGTTCATGAGGTTACCCGCAATGGGGTGTTGACTCGAGGTTTCGTGTTCGGGGATGAAGTGAATGACTAAGCAAGATTTGGATACTGTTGCGATAGTGGGTTTGGGTTATGTAGGCTTGCCACTCGCGGTTGCATTTGGGCGCGTTCGTCCTACGATCGGTCTGGACCTGAATGAAGACAAACTTGCTCACTATCGTGCCGGAAATGATCCAAGCGGTGAGGTGGCGTCATCCCAGTTAGCGGAGTCTGTTCACCTCGATTTCACCAGTGATGCTGCCAGGTTAGCGGACGCTTCGATCATTGTCGTGGTCGTGCCGACACCTATCGATACGGCACGACGCCCGGACCTTGCGCCGTTGGAGGGTGCCTGTCGTGCAGTCGGTGCGCACATGCGCCCCGGTGCTACAGTAATTTTTGAGTCTACCGTGTATCCCGGGTGTACGGAGGAAATCTGTGTGCCGTTGCTTGAAAGCGTCTCGGGCATGACTTGGTCCGGGCGTGATGATGGACAGGGCATTGGGTTTTATGTGGGGTACTCACCCGAGCGCATTAATCCTGGCGACAAAGAACATCGCCTGGAAACTATCACCAAGGTGGTATCGGGCGATACCGTTGAAACGCTTGAAAAAATTGCCCTTCTGTACGGCGAAATTATTCATGCCGGGGTGCACCGAGCGGCCAGTATCAAGGTAGCCGAGGCGGCAAAAGTGATAGAGAACACGCAGCGTGATCTGAATATTGCTCTTATGAATGAGCTCGCCCTGATATTCGATCGCCTCGGTATCGATACTCTTGATGTTCTCGAGGCCGCAGGCACCAAGTGGAATTTTTTACCCTTCAGGCCCGGCCTTGTCGGCGGGCACTGTATCGGTGTCGACCCTTATTATCTTACATACCGCGCCGAGGCGTCGGGCTACCATCCCGAGGTGATACTTGCGGGTAGGCAAACCAATGACAATATGGGCAAGTACATTGCGGAGCAAACAGTCAAACACCTGTCCCGGTCTGGCCATAATATCAGCTCAGCCAGAATCGCAATACTGGGTCTTACCTTTAAAGAGAATTGTCCTGACCTGCGCAACTCCCGAGTGGTGGATATTCTAACGGAGTTGGATGAATACGGTTGCCAGATCCTTGTGCATGATCCGTTGGCCGACCCGGTCGACGCAAAGCAAGAGTACGGAGTAGAGCTGCGCAGTCTCGATGAAATGAAAGATTGCCAAGCCGTCATTTTAGCTGTGCCACATGCGCAATATATGGCGCTGGCGCCTAAAGATCTTGGTGCCATGATGAGTGAAGATGCCATCCTGATTGATATAAAATCTGTGATCGACAGGGAGAGCCTCGCCGCGCAGAACCTCTCCGTCTGGCGTCTATAGATGGGTGAGAAGCACTCCGCAGCGGCGCAACCGGGCAGGGCTAAGCTCGATCCAGGTGTTCACCTAACCCGTTTCTTTTCCTGTTCTCAGCCCGCTGTGGTCGGTGTCTATCCGCTTTCTCCAGGCTTTTCGAATTAAATGCGGTAACAGCAGATAAAGCGGCATCCGGAGATAGTGTGAGCGTATGTAAAGTGCAAAGAGGGCGAGGTCCCTGAAGGGTATGCGACTTTGTATAGGGTCAGGTGTGAACGCTCTTTTGAAAAGAAAATCCATGATTGGTTTGCGTAAGCGACGCGACGGTGTCTCTGCTGATTTGAACACCTCTTTGGGTATCGGAGTGTTGAAGACTTGTCCGGAGTAATTGAGGGCGTGATAGAGGGAGCCGTTAAGGCCCAGTGATTGCGCCCTCGATACCAGGCTGTGCCAGAAGTCGTCATCGTGCCGCGGAAAATCACGCAGCATGCGGTCCAGATCCCACAGGTCTCTGAGTCCATGATGAAATTCTCCCTCGTGAAACAGGTGAGTAGCGCTGTGGATGACTATGTCCTGATGTGACAGGGTATAAACACCGGCTCGTATCTCGAGTAAGTTCTCCCACAGTATCGACGCATCCACGTGGGCGTCTGATGTGGGTGGTAAGATATTATGGTGAACATCGAGGGTTGTGCCGCGTGCTTTATTTGTGAGCGGTGGAATTTCATGCCCCCACTTTCTATAGTAGTGCTCATCATAGTCACTCATGGGGCTGCCGCTCCAGCCCGCTTGCTTCAGGCCTGCTTCGACCCGCACCAGGCTCGTGATGGGGGTGATTATGTCGATGTCTGTAACCAGTCGGCCACGACCCGCCGGTAGATTTCCCAATATGTAGGCGGCCCCCTTTAGCAACACTAATTTTTCCCCAAGCGGTGCCAGTACTTCGAGAATTTTTTCGCATTCGAAGTGCAAGTCACGGCGTTGTTTTTCATGGATCACTACACCCGAAGTCCAGTGCCGGCTCACTGCGTAAGGTAGCGACTCAAGCACCCCGGAATCTGCCAGTCGCAGGCCGAGCGCTGCGAGCAGGCGTGCATTTCGTGCCTGAGAGAGCAACTGATTCAACTCAGTGTTGTCCAGTGTGCGGACTGACTGCGGGTTGAGCAGGGCATCTGTCAAAAGGAAACTCATGCGCCGTGCCTGCCTTCTACAAGCGTGTTCATCGCATCGACGGCCCAGTCTATATCTCGATATATGAGGTCAAAGCATTCAACCTGGTCGACTAGATTCTTCATGACGTTAAACCCGGTGTCGCCCAGCAAGCTATAATTAAACGAGTGGTACGCTGCCAGAAGAAAGCTGTCTGTGCGACGGCGTTTATTCAGACCTTGTGGATCATCGGGAGAGTAGCGCGGGAACACCAGTGCAGTGGTCGACAGTGGTTGGCGCTGGTGACTTTGGCTATGCAGATCGGCCTTCATATGTGCGACTCGGCCCTTGTGCGTTTCCTCGCTTACGGGGCCGAAACACGCATCACGCGAAAAAGATTTGATTACGCCGATGCTCTCATTTTTCAGGCTCACCGGGCGGCATAGCGGAACGATGTGCCCGGAGGCAGGCTCGATCAGGGCGTGCTCATCTGACAAAACGCGCCAGCCACTGAGGCCGAGCGCCGCGCACAGTGTGCTTTTACCTGCACCAGGAACCCCCGGTAAGATAATAGCTGAGTCATTCCGAGCAACAGCCGCTGCATGTAGCTTGAGGTACTCGTTGGCATGAATTGATACGCACCAGTTCATGCCCCACTCGAGAAAGGCATAGGCTTGCCCAAGAGGAATCAGATTAAACGGTGTGGTGCCATCAAAGAGAAACTCAAGTTGGCGATGTATGTGTTGCCGCAATCCCTTTTGCTGCAAGGCAATGTCGTAATCTATGAAGTCGCCATCTGTAGCAATTTCGAAATCATTATAGAGTGCCCGTATGCCCTCCTCGACAGTGGGCAGCTTGCTCCGAACTCGGTAGATATAGGGCCCTACCTTGAGCGGTAACCCGTCGACGGAAAGGCGTGTGGAGAACTCGTCCCGGGACAGTTGACTCAGAATCGCCATTTATTCCTGCTTCAGGATGTCCATTGCCACTAACTCTGACAGGACCCCCTCCAATGCTTCTTGCAGATCTGTGGCCTGCCCCGCGTCCACTACGGGAGCGATACGGGTGATCAGGGACGCCAGTGACAGAGATTCAGTCTGGAATTCTCGAAGCACATGGGCAGCGAATGCGGTCAGTAAATGTGTGTCACCACTGCGCGTGTCATAGTAGATGACGGTTGTCTCGCCTGGATCATAGAATCTACCCTTGGATTCATTTCGCCACATCATATTAAGCATAGTCGTGATTTATGGAGGACGCTATCGCTCGCCGATTAGGCAGGCGTTATTTGCGTTCATGTGTTTGCGGCGGGGCCTACCGAGAACAGGACATGGCTAGGCTATGGACAGGAGTCATCTTCTATCAGGCATATGCCATCGAGGTAGTTAGGGTCTTGGCAGGT